>CAYYZV010000272.1:0-2954 GCA_964476275.1 uncultured Roseburia sp. | reverse complement strand
TAACTGACTATTAAGGCAGGAAATCTTATTTTGAATAAGGTAACCTGCTTTTTTTTATTGCAGAAATGCGTGATGCAAAGGGAGACAGGCAAAAATGTGATTTCGTAGAGAAGCGGAGAAATTGCATTTTTGTCTGGCGAGTGAGCATGACGCACCCACATGTAGCAAATTGAAATAACATAACGTGAGCAGAGGTGTTCCCGGCTAGGGGACACTTCTGCGGTTTAGAGAAAAAAGGAGGTTTGAATGGGAAAACAGAAGTACCACAATTTGTAACACCGATTACGGATACCTGTACCGTCTGTGGTTACGAAGTGAAAAGCGAGCAGTATGAAACTGCCTATACAGTTACCTTTTTGGATTATGACGGAACGGTGCTTTCTACACAGCAGTTATGTTTGAATGAAGATGCACAGGTACCGGAAAATCCGCAGCGTATGGGTTATTCATTTATTGGATGGGACAAGGGTTTTGGTTCGGTTGTAGAAGATATAAAGCTGAAGCAGAAGAAATACCGGAAGATACAGAAGCAGAATTGACACTAACAGAAACAGGTAAAAAATCAGATATTTGGTGTCTGTCGATGGCATTATTGATTGCTGCGGTTTTGACAGGATTTCTTTTATGTCTGATTTTGTAATTTACAAGAAGAAAGGTTTTCGGCTTGTTTTTAGAAAGTGAAGGTATATGGAGCAGAATGAACAGATATTTGACAGAGGGAAAAGATTGACAGGGAAATGTAGTCTGTTATATTGTTATTATAAATCAATCGGAATGGATATCAATTTTAACAGAAACGGAGAGAAGATGAGATGGAAAGAATTTGTAATTTCTTAAAAGAAGCAGGCGTATATTATCTGGCTACAATGGACGGAGATCAGCCTCGCGTACGTCCATTTGGAACAGCACATATTTTTGAGGGAAAACTGTACATTCAGACAGGCAAAGTAAAACCTGTTTCAAAGCAGCTTGCAGAAAATCCAAAAGCAGAAATCTGTGCATTTAAAGACGGGGTATGGCTAAGAGTTGCAGGAGAGTTAATCGAAGATGACCGTATGGAGGCAAAGAAATCCATGCTGGACGAATATACAAATCTTCGCACAATGTATGATGAAAATGATGGCAACACACAGGTTTTATACTTAAAAAATGGCGTTGCTACATTCAGTTCCTTTACAGCACCAGACGAAGTGATTGAATTTTAAGCTGTAATCATTTGCAACTACATAAACCAAAGCTGTACGGAGTACAGTTTTGTAACTTGTACCGGAGAGATGTTTGTAGAGCGAAGCGGAACAGGCATTTCTCCGGTTTTCTTCAAGTGGAACAAAAAGAAAAATTGAAATTTGGTGGTGCGATATTTTATATGTCGATAAAGTTGATAAAAGGTAGTTACGAATACAAAACACAAATTATAGATATGCTCGAGGAGTGGACAGATTATAACAGTAAAAATGAAACCAATCGTTCACCGTGGGTTATCTTCAAAAACAACTACGATGATTTTGATTACTATTTAAATAATTTGGAAACAAGCGAGCCTAAAGATGGATTAGTTCCTGACTCTACATTCTTCTGTTTAGATGAGGAACGAAACATAATTGTGGGAGCTGTAAATATTAGGCACTACTTAAATGAGCATTTTCTGGCACACGGAGGTCATATTGGCGACGGAATCAGACCGTCTGAAAGAAGAAAAGGATATGCTGCTCAAATGGTTGGACTTGCGTTAGAAGAATCCAAAAAAAATGATAAATATGAAATTTATGAGGTAGAAAAATGAGTATCATTAAAAACGAAATTCCGATATTGGAGTTTGATACGGAACAAAGTGCGGTTATCAACCCCACACACGAAAATTTAGATATTCAACTTCCAGCAAAATGTGTCTTTGCCTTTCTGGGAGAGTATATTGAAGAATATGCCAGTAAGAATGATGTAAGACAGGTATCACTTTTCATTAGTGCAACGAAGCATTATCCGATTTACATAGCCGAATACAAGGGTGAAGAAGTCGTACTTTGTCAAGCACCTGTAGGTGCTGCTCCTGCGGCACAAATTCTGGATTGGCTGATTGGCTATGGTGTGCGAGAAATAATTTCTGCTGGGTCTTGCGGAGGTCTTGAAACATTTCCTGAAGGGACATTCCTTGTGCCGTACAAGGCTCTGCGTGATGAAGGAACATCCTACCATTACGCTCCTCCTTCTCGCTTTATGGAAATTAATGAAAGAGCGAGAAAAGCTATTGAAGAAACCATACTGGAACACAGTATGAAATATCAAGAAGTTATTACTTGGTCAACGGATGGATTTTATCGTGAGACCAAAGATAAAGTAACATACCGCAAAAGTGAAGGCTGCTCTGTTGTGGAAATGGAGTGTTCGGCACTTGCAGCTTGCGCGGCTTTTCGTGGAGCAAATTGGGGAATGATACTTTATACCGCAGATAGCCTTGCAAATGTTGAAAAATACGACGAGCGAAATTGGGGTGGCAACGCATATGAATATGCGCTCATACTCTGTCTTGATGCGGTAGTGAAGATGTAAAGAGCGGAAACTTTCAGTAGTGCGCTGAAGCAATAATTTTTCTACGATATACGCCTTCAAAAAGGAGTGTGCTCTTATTGGAAATGTTACGAAAATATCTTGTTGAGTATCAATCGATAAATAATTGTGGGAAGGTGACTATTGATAATATTCGTAGAGGTCTTTCTACTTTCTTTTCTTGGTTGGAGGAAGAGGATTATATAATAAAAAGTCCAATGAAAAGGATTCATATTGATGAAAATCGATTTTCGTTAAGTACAATATTGATTCCAAATATTGAATTTGAATTTTACGGCAAAAGGTCAATGTTAATTATCGTTGCTTGTGATCATATTTACTCATGGCTATAATGAAATAACACCGGTGACAAATATGGGAAAGGATGTGCAAGTATGATTAACGATAAT
>CAYYZV010000271.1:0-2957 GCA_964476275.1 uncultured Roseburia sp. | reverse complement strand
AAATGTCTGTTCCGCTACGCTTCACAAACACCTCTCCGGTGCTGGTTACAAAACTGTACTTCGTACAGCTTTGGTTTTTATAATTTTAAATTTTTCACTAAAATACCATATAATTTCCAAATATTCATATCTTTCTATTTATCCAAAATTAATTCACTATCTTCCTCCCCAATCTTCACCTTTGAAAACCACTTTGGCACATTACGTGAAATTCTTATTAATTCTCCATTTTTGCAAATGGCAAATCTCCTAAAACTTTCCGTATTATCATAAAAAGCCACTAAGTTGCACTCTTTCAAAACAAAATTTAACTGTTTAAATGTTTCTTCATAACGCTTTTCAATATCTCTTTCCGGTATCCCATGTCCACCTTGCTGTACCCTGTACTTTACTCTTTCCTTAGCAATTTCTACTGAATCAACTCCAACATAATGCAATTCAATAAAATAACCTAACGACTTTGCTTTCAAAATATTTTTAACTATCATATTTCCACACAAAGTCGTTTCCTGATTAAAAGAAACTCCTTTTTCCAAATATTCTGTTATATTTTTTACAGCTATTTTTCCAGCAGTAAATATATCCGAAATATTTTTCCAGTCTCCAATTTCTTTTACAATCTCATCAACATTTACTCTTGGTAAATTTTTTAAACTATCATCTGTCTGATATAAAGTGGATTTTCCTGCACCATTAACTCCTGCTATGACAACATATTTCTTCATTAAAACAAATTCCTTTCAATCACTTGTTTTTGTTTTTTCTGAAGCAGAAAATCTCCCACTAATTCATAAAACTCCTTTTCTTCTTCTGTTTCAGCCTCCAATACTAATTGTAATGTATCTTCCGGTTGTAACATTGAAATATCTTTATAAATTTTACTGAATTTTTTTACATCACACATGATTTCTATCTCCTTTCCAAACGCACAAGATATTCTGTTGTAATTTCATCTCCCTGTTCCTAAACCTCTGCACTAAGCCACTTTTTCAATGCTTCCATCTGTTTTATGGCATCTGCATAACCGGTTTCATATACACGTTTCACATTTTTCGCATCTTTTTCCATTCTTCCGATATTAAGCGGCTCATCCGGACGAATCACAAAAACCTTTCCCGCATCTTCCAGTTTCAAAATCTTTTTTATCGTTCTGTTATAAGCAATATGCCTGTTTCGCAATACATCTGCAAATTTTGGATATTTGCTGTATAACATCTTTGGAAGAAAACGAAGTTCCGGTTTTTTCCGGTACGCTGCATCACGGGTTAGTACCAGCACATTCCTCTGATATCCCATTCTTCGGAATGCTTCCACCGGAATACTGTCTGTGATACCGCCATCCAGATATTTTTTTCCATCCAGTTCCACAATCCTTGAAAAATACGGCAGAGAAGCAGAAGCACGAAGATAGTCGATCTGTGTCTTCATATCTGTAAGCTGTATGTATTCTGCCTTTCCTGTCTCCACATTGCTGCAGGTAACATAAAATGGTGTTTTATTTTTCAAAAATGCTTCATGGTCATAAATATCCAGTCTGTCCGGCAGCTCATGGTAACAGAACTCTGCGCCCACAATGTCCCCTGTTTTCATCCAGCTTCGAAAGCTCATAAAACGTGGATCATTGCAATATTTCATATAATAACGAAGACTCCGTCCTTTCTGATTAGAAAGATAAGAACAGCTATGTATTGCTCCTGCTGATACGCCTATGACTCCGTCAAATGTCAATCCCTGCTCCATAAATGCATCCAATACTCCTGCGGCATAAATTCCCCGCACTCCACCGCCTTCTATTACAAGACCTGTCTTCACTTTTACCTCTCCTTTGACATTCTCCATTTTCTAATCCCATTATACATCTGCCTGCCAATTATCAGACGTATTCCTTATCTTCTTGTTTTTCTATTTCCGTTTCCAACAACTTTTCTGCAAATTCTTTTTCCAAACGCTTTTGCAATTTTCTTTTCCGGCTGTTGTAATAAGCATATATTTCTCGATTTGGAATCCATATCCCGGCTTCATCAATTTTATGAAACACATATTCTAAAATTTTTTCATTATCCCGTTTGCCCGGCATTTTGCCAGACTCCAGATAACATTTACGGTATGCTTCATAAAACCATTCCGCAATCTTTGTTTTTTGCTTTTCTTTTAAAGCCGAAAACTTTTTATCCATCTGAAGAAGCCTGCCTTCTACCATTTTATGATTCTTTCGTGACATTTTCCTTTTCCTTTCAAGCACATAATTTATTCCTCTGATTTGTGTCACCACTGGTGTCACAAATTCTTCCACCGTCTGCCTTATTCCATAAGTCTTTCTTTTAATAATGTATTTCTTTTGGCAACTGTAACATTTCTTACTGTATAACTAAGTGCTTTTTTCGTACCTATCAGTACCAAAATCTGTTTTGCTCTTGTAATTCCGGTATAAATCAGATTCCTTTGAAGCATCACATAATGGTTCATCAGAACCGGCATCACTACAATCGGATACTCTGAACCTTGAGATTTATGGATGGTCGTTGCATAAGCGTGTACCAGTTCATCTAATTCTGTAATGACATATTCCACCATTCGATTATCAAAATTCACTTTCAATACTCTGTTTTCTGCATCTACAGATGCACAATTCCAATATCTCCGTTAAATACTTCTTTGGCATAATTATTTTTAATCTGCATCACTTTATCATCTTCCCGAAATGCAAATCCGCTTCTCCGAAGTGTATTCTTTGGCATTATGACTGCACCCCTGCCTTTTAGGAATTGATATCAATTTCAATTGATTTATGATAACAATATAACAGACTGCATTTCCGTGTCAATCTTTTCCATTTAGTAAATCTCTTTTCTTTCTGATTAAGGCATCTTCTCTTTTTGAGACCAAACCGAAAACCAATGCTCTCCGCCCTGCTCCGTGCATCCGTTTTCAGGCTTGCTGCAGAAATGCCGTCTTCG
>CAYYZV010000270.1:0-2992 GCA_964476275.1 uncultured Roseburia sp. | reverse complement strand
GCGATGGACTGGTGGATTATTATGAAGTGGCACTGACACTGGATATGGTTTGCTTCCGATATTTCTTTGAATTGATTGACGAAAACGATGAAAAGCTATATTACGGCAATTATACTTTTTGGGAGAAAAAACCAAAGGAGATCAGTCAGATGTTTGACTGCCCTTTAAAAAGTAAGGAAGAGGACAGATTTTTAGTTCCTGAATGGGCAAAAGGGAAAGTGGTATATCAGATTTTTCCTGACCGTTTTGCTTCCAGCCATGAGATTGATGAAAAATTGTGGTACGATGCACCGGTGAAAAACTGGCGTGCTTTATATGGTGGAAATCTTAAGGGAATTACGGACAAACTGGAATATTTAAAGGACTTGGGTGCAGATATTGTTTATATGACGCCGATATTTTTATCGGGCAGTAATCATAAATATAATACCACGGATTATTATACGATAGACCCGGGCTTTGGAACAAAAGAGGATCTGCAGGAGTTGGTGGAAAAAGCGCACTCACTTGGAATGTATGTGATTTTGGATGGAGTATTCAATCATACAGCCACGAACTTCTTTGCTTTCGAAGATTTGAAGAAAAATGGGGAGACATCGGTTTATAAAGAGTGGTATTACCCGAAAAGCTTTCCGTTAGAGAGCAGTTTTGGACAAAAACCCAATTATCTTTGCTTTGGATATTATGGCGGAATGCCCAAGCTCAATACTTCCAATGAAGCAGTACAGCAGTATATCTTCGATGTGGTGACTTATTGGATGCGGGAGTGTAACATAGATGGCTGGCGGCTTGATGTGGGTGATGAAATCAGTCATGGTTTTTGGAAAAAGTTTCGCAGCAAGATTAAGGCGTTTAAAGAAGATGCATTGATTGTAGGTGAGAATTGGTTTTATGCACCGGCGTATTTGCAGGGAGATGAGTGGGACAGTCTGATGAACTATCATTTCCGGGATGCGGTTCTGGGATTTGTGGCTAATGGTACTGTAACTGCTACGGAGTTTGCGGAACGACTCGGTTTTATGCGGGGAACCATTCATTCTGAAACATATGAGGTTTTATGGAATTTGATAGATTGTCATGATACGCCGCGATTTAAGCATTTGGTTAAGAATAGAAGTAAAAAGCAGATGCTGGCAGCAGGCTTGCAGCTTTTATCTAAAGGGTGCCCAATGGTGTATTACGGTGATGAAGTTGGAATGACGGGTGGCAATGACCCGGATTGTAGACGGGGAATGCTTTGGAAAGAGGAGTTGCAGGATCAGCAGATGCTTGCTTATTATAAGAAACTTTTGGCACTCAGGAAAAGCGAACCGTGTATTGTTAATGGAATGCAAAGGTTTCTTTTGACAGACGATGCAAAGGGACTTTTAATAGAAGAGAGAAGTATCCGTGATTGTGACAAAAAAGATAGACGTGTGGTGATTATATATCACAATGAAAATAAAACGATAGAAGTGCCTGAATATGTCGGAAAATATGATTTGCTTGGGGAAGAGGTCTTTGATGGCAAAGTGAAAGGTTATGAAGTAAAAGTGTTATTAATGGAAGGCGAAAAATAGCATATGCTGCGTTTGTAATCAAGCAAAAGGAGACGGTTTCACGTGTTGGTGTGCCTTCTGTGATTTTAAAAGGAATTCCACGTTCGCTGAAAGACTGACGCACGAAAATATCAACACAATGCACGAAGAAGAATGCTATCTTAATTATTTTGTGTTCGAGGGAATCATGAGGAAAGACCTGAAAATGTTGGTACTTATCAAGAAGCTGAGTGGCATGGTGGCTTGGTTTATATGGAAGAAGAACTAATCCGGATATGGCACTAGCTTTTTTGCATTTTAAATTTTATATCGGTTATCCTAAGAAAGCAAACCGAAATAAGGAAATGTACCGGCTTTCCCTTGATTTCAGGGACTCGGCGGGTGGATGGGATAAGATTTCATAAAGGCAGCCATTTCTTCTGGAGTTTGTACCATTCCGTCCTTTAACCATTGAAAAATAACATTATGAAGTGCACCAAGCCAAAAAAGCTTGCGATAGCGTTCTAAATAATTATTTTTTGGGATATCATCAGTAAAGCGATGATTCATTTCCTCTGAAAATTGACCTGCCATATCGGCGTTAAGTATAATTTTAAAGATGTTTGCATTTTCTAAAACTGCCTGGAATAATTCCAGATAAGCATTAAAACTGTCATCTGTCAGAAAAGTACTCACTTTATCAAGTACCAGATTATCGGCACGATGAAAGACATTTCTCAAAATATCCTCCTTAGAGGAATAGTTTCGATAATAAGCATTGCGGGAGACACCTGCCTTGGCAGTGATTTCTGTAATTGTAATAGAGGAAAATTTCTTTTCTTCAATGAGCATTAGGAGTGCAGTTTCGATACTTTCCTGTGTGATCTTATTAGATTCCTCATTATATTGCTTCAATAATTCAAATTTTTTTAAGTTGATTTCGGATTTGTTTTCGGACATTACACTTTTTTTCCTTTTGTGACAGCGAAAGCTGTGTTAATTGAATTTGTTTCTATCGGATGTTACAATTGTTCCAACGGGAAAATTATAACATGTACTCGGATTGACGTCAATTTTGACGTATGCAAGAGAGAAAGGAAATGTATGAAGAAAATGTTTAAAAACAAACCAAATCATGTTGTATTGATACTTGCTTTAATTTTATGCCTTGTAAGCGGTATTGGGTCCCACATGATTCTGACCAGTTTTGGCAGTGTGGAGGTGGAGAATGTTTCTGTAGTTACGGATTTAGGAACTATCAGAGGTTATCTGTTGGTTCCGGACGGAGTTAATTCGGAGAATCCTGCGCCGGGAATCGTGGTAAGTCATGGAGCTTCTTCCAGTGCTGAATCGGTAGAATCATGGTACATTGAACTGGCAAGACGAGGCTACGTTGTGTTTGCACCGAATATGTATGGTCATGGAGATTCTTCTATTGCGGATGCTGCTTATGATGGAACAATTGCGTATGAATC
>CAYYZV010000269.1:0-2994 GCA_964476275.1 uncultured Roseburia sp. | reverse complement strand
TCGGAAAGGGAAAAGAAGCTCATAAAAATCTTATTGACTACTGTATATGATGTTTAAATTTAGGAAGACCTGCACCAGAACCGATAAATACTGCTTCGAATCCTTCTTTTTCCATTAATTCATCAATTGTTACAGATTTACCAATTACAACGTTTGTCTCAATCTTAACGCCTAAAGCTTTTACATTTTCTACTTCTGCAGCTACTACCTTCTGCTTTGGAAGACGGAATTCCGGAATACCATAAATTAATACACCGCCTGCCTCATGCAATGCTTCAAAAATAGTAACTTCATATCCCAGCTTTGCCAAATCACCGGCACAGGTAAGACCTGCAGGACCAGAACCAATAACTGCTACCTTATGTCCGTTCATCTTCTCTGCTTTTGCCGGTTTAATTCCATGCTCTCTTGCCCAGTCAGCTACAAAACGCTCTAATTTACCGATAGAAACAGGTTCACCCTTGATACCGCGTATACATTTACCTTCACACTGTGTTTCCTGTGGACATACACGACCACAAACAGCTGGAAGTGCAGAAGATTTACTGATAATCTGGTAAGCTTCTTCGAAGTTACCCACTTTTACCTGTGCAATAAATCCAGGAATATCAATGGATACCGGACATCCCTGCATACACTTCGCATTTTTACAATTAATACAACGGGCAGCTTCTGCCATTGCTTCTTCTTCGTTATAACCTAAACATACTTCTTCAAAGTTCGCAGAACGAACCACTGCATCCTGTTCACGAACCGGTACTCTTGTCAATACGTCCATTTTCCTCTCCTCCTAGTTACAATTTCCACATCCGCCATGATGTGTATTACCTTCTTCTAATGCAAGCATCGCACGACCTTCTTCTGTCTTGTACTGTGCCTGTCTTCTCATTGCCTGGTCAAAATCAACCAAATGTCCATCAAATTCTGGTCCATCTACACATGCAAATTTTACTTTATCACCAACCACTAAACGACATGCACCACACATACCTGTTCCGTCTACCATGATTGGATTCATGGAAACGATAGTTGGAATACCAAGCTCTTTTGTTAATTTACATACAAATTTCATCATAATCATTGGTCCAATTGCTACGCAATGGTCATAACGTACTCCATTATCCCAAAGTTCCTGTAACTGAGCTGTGCCAGTTCCTTTAAATCCATAAGAACCATCATCTGTTGTTACATATAAATTCTTACATACAGCACGCATTTCATCTTCTAAGATTAACAAATCTTTGTTTCTTGCACCAATGATTACATCACAGTCTACACCATGCTGATGTAACCATTTTACCTGTGGATATACTGGAGCTGTACCAACACCACCTGCCACAAATAAAATTTTCTTCTGTTTTAATTCTTCAATATCTTCGTGAACTAAATCAGATTCACAACCAAGTGGGCCAACGAAATCCTGAAAAACATCTCCAACTTGTAAATCTACCATTCTCTGTGTAGATGCTCCCACAACCTGAAATACGATGGTAACAAGCCCTTCTTCTCTGTTGTAATCACAAATTGTTAATGGAATACGTTCTCCTACTTCATCAATTCTTACAATTACGAACTGTCCTGGCTGACAATACTGTGCAACACGTGGAGCTTTTACATCCATCAGGTAAATCTTGTCTGCAAGCTGTTCTCTTCTTACGATTGGATACATAATTTTCCTCCTAAAATATTTTTGAATACAAATAAATTAACACACAAACGTTAAAAATATATTAACCTATGTTAAATTAATATCAATCTAAACGCTCATTTTCTAATAATACTTCAAACCATAAAATTTTTCAACATTTTTGGAAAATATTGATATAATTTTTTATTATACAATTTTCCTTTCATATTTTATTGACGAACTATCTTATAAATTTTATAATGTCTATGACTAAAAAATAAAATTAAGGAGAATTTTTTATGGGACGTTTAGACGGAAAAGTTGCTATCATCACAGGCAGCAACTCAGGTGTAGGTGCCGCTGCTGCAAAGTTATTTGCAAAAGAAGGTGCTAAAGTTGTTATCAGCGCTCGTCGTCTTCCACAGCTTGAAGAAGTTGCTGAAGAAATCAGAGCGAATGGCGGTGAGGTACTTGTAGTACAGACCGACGTATCTAAAGTTGAAGATGCAGAAAACCTTGTAGCTAAGACTGTTGAAACATTTGGCAAAGTTGACGTATTAGTTAATAATGCAGGTGTACTTGAGGCTGGTCTTAAACCAATCGACTGCTACGAAGACGAGGACCTTGAATGGGTGCTTGGAATCAATACAAAAGGAACTCTTTACTGTACAAGAGCTGCTGTTAAAGAAATGATGAAGAACAATTCAGGTTCTATCATTAACCTTGACTCAGTTGCAGGACAGTTCGGTACAGGTGGTGCTGCATATGTTACAAGTAAAGCTGCAGTTATCGGTTTGACAAAACATACAGCAATGCGTTTTGCCGGTACTGGTATCCGTTGTAACTCAATCAATCCAAGCACAATCGCTACTCCAATGGCAAAGGCTGATCCGGCTGCCCTTAATCAGGACATGTTTGGTCAGATGAGAAAGCACATGAATTTATCAGTGCCGGTTTGTATGCCAGAAGATGTTGCAAACATCTTACTCTTCCTTGCAAGTGATGAGTCAAGAGCTATCACCGGACAGATTATTGTATCCGATTTTGGTGCAACATTATAAAATCAATATATGATTACATAAAAAGAAGGGGATCACAAAAGTCAATCTCATGGCTTTTGTGATCCCCTCCACGTTACACATTAAATATGTTTTTAACTAGATTGTATTCCAACCACCGTCAACCTGAATAAGCTGACCTGTTGTATATGTAGAATATGCAACACCTGTTTTTGCCCATTCACATGCTAAAGTCTTTGTCATCATAAGAACTGCGCCCTTTGTTGTAGCATATGCTGCAAGTGGGCTTCCATTCATAGATACTGTTGAGTGAATAGAACCGATGTTGATGATTCTTCCGTATCCTGC
>CAYYZV010000268.1:0-3004 GCA_964476275.1 uncultured Roseburia sp. | reverse complement strand
TTGCCCGAAAATCGCAAACTTTGAAAGTATAGACATTTAAAATTGCAAATTTGCACCTACAAATGTATAATATTGGATATATAAAATTTTTACTAACAAGTTTGTAACTGCACAAACTTGTTAAATTATTATCAACTGGAGATTAAATAAAGTCCCTAAAAGCTATGATATTTCTCAACTGGGTTTATCCGAAAAAGCTGTACGCAGAATTTTTTTGAACGCATCAAAATTATCACAAAACGAAGCCGATATAGAAAAAATCAAAACCATTTTTATGGGAATACTGCGTGATGTTAAATCCGACATGGCAGGCAATCAACCTACCGGAGCAATCATGACAGCAGAAATCTCACAGGAACTTTTCCCTGCTGCCAAATGTGCCACGCTCAGAACTGACAGTTGACGATATAGCAGAAGTCATTGTTACCTATATCCAAGCAGTTGTTCCTTTAGATGAAAACGACTCTACATTACCTCTATATAAATGCCACACCTCTTTCATAATAAAAAATGACTAGCATCTCTGCCAGCCATTTTTCACATCTCCATTCACTTATTCTTCTTAAACCATCCCAAAATGTTTAAACGCTTCCATTATCACCTATTCTTTCTCCAGCGTACATTTCGGCTGTTTCGCATTTTCTGACTTCGCCTTATTATAATTCTCCCTCTCAATAATTCCACATTTCTGTTTCACCTGAGCAATATTCAAAGAAGAAACTGTCAATCCTGTCTGCTCTTTCACATACTCTTTAATCTGTGAATAAGTAGCCCCATTCCCAAAATCAGCCAAGTTCATATCTTATAAAGAAATCTCCACTTTAACCTTTTTTGAGTTGATTTCTCCCTTGGAAAGCAAGACAATTGTCTCACAATGAACCGTATGTGGAAATAAATCAATACAGCACATCTTTTCCACCCGATATCCTCTAGCCTGCAGTACTTCCAAATCCCTCGCCAGGCTCGTCGGCTTACAGGAAATATACACCATCTGCGGTACTCCATATCGAATAATCTTCTCCAAAGCCTTCGGATGAATCCCATCACGCGGCGGGTCTAATACAATATAATCCGGTTTCTCCTCGATATCATCAATCACTTTGAGCACATCACCAGCAATAAATTCACAGTTATGTAAATCATTCAATTCCGCATTCTGCTTTGCTGCCTCGACTGCTTCCTCAATGATTTCCACACCAATTACCTTTTTTGCAACCGGTGCCAACATCTGAGCAATCGTTCCTGTACCGGAATACAAATCAAAAACTACTTTGCCAGACTTCTCAGGTCCGTCCGCTTCTTCGCTTCCATCAAGCGCATTTCCAATAAACTCTCTGGCTGTCTCATAGAGCACTTCCGCACCAAGAGAATTTGTCTGGAAAAATGAAAATGGTGTAATCTTAAAACGAAGTCCTAACAATTCCTCAAAGAAATAATCCTGTCCATACAAAACATCTGTGCCGTCATTTGACACCACATCTGCAAGACTGTCGTTCTTTGTATGAAGAATCCCAGTCATATTACCCGCATATTCCTTTGAAAGCAGGGCTTCTTTCCACGCATCAAGCAACGCAGCTTCCTTTGTCAATAAATCGCCTGCCGCATTTTCCACAGCATCCGAACCACCCATGTATTCCAACTGCGTTGTTGTCACCAAATCCACCAAAATTTCTCCGGTCTTTACCGCCTTACGAACCAGTAAATGTCTTAAATAGCCTTCATGACGCAGCTTATGATAAAAAGAACTGCCTTTCTCTTGGAAAAACGCTAAGGTAGTCATCAATACGGTTCTGAAATCCTCATCCACAATCTGGCATTCCGATACCGGAACGATATCATAAAAACTGCCCCGCTTATGCATGCCAAGCGCCAGTGGACCATCCTTATAAGCATCGCCAAAAGAAAACTCCATCTTATTTCGATAAGCCTTCTGCATAGGACTTGCTTTAATTCCTAAAAATTCATATCCTTCACTAATTGGCGCAATCACATCATCAATTAACTTCTTCACCTGCTCTGCTTTCATTTTAAGCTGCTCTTCATATGGCAAAGTCTGATAAGTACAGCCGCCACATTCATGAAAATGCACACAGCCTGCTTCTTCCATTTCCAATGGTGATTTCTCCAGCACCTCTAGCAAACGGCCTTCACATTTCCCCTTGCGTATTTTATGAATCGATGCCGAAACTCTCTGTCCCTGCACGCCGTTCTTTACAATCACCTGTTTTCCTTCTTCTGTAATCACAATCCCCTTATTTGGAAATTCTACTCTTTCAATAATCCCTTCTATTATCTGTCCCTTTTTCACACCATATCCTCCTAGTATTATATTTCCTATAAAAAGAATGTGCCTTCGGCACATTCCGCGCCGCCGAAGCTCCGCATTTGCGACATGATATATCTGTTTCGGCGTGTGCATCTTTGCACAGAGTGCTTTTTAATATCATAGGAAAGAATTTCCTATGATATTAAAAAGGGCTGCTTATGCAGCCCTCATTTTTATCTCTTATTCTTCAATCATTTCTTCTGTTACTTCTGTATCAGTTGCTGCTGCTTCTTCTTCCACTGCAACATCTGCATCCTCATCTTCAAAGAAATCTTCTTCAAATTCATCTTCGAACTCATCTTCAAAATCGTCATAATAATCTGGTGTAAAATAACGATATACTGCGTAAGCAATCGCTGCGATTGCTACAATAATACCAATAATCGCGAATACCCAAACAATTTTACATGGTTTCTTTTCTTCTTCTTTTCTGTTTAACAATTCATTCAATTTTGTCATACCCATCAACTCTTCTTTCACATTTTCTAATTCTACAGCTTTTAATGCTTCTACAAGTTCTTCTACTTTTTTCATGATATCCACTCCTTATCACCTGTAATTATGACACTATATATTATAACATATATTTCCCAATTATCCTATAAAAAATTTATAAAATAAAAACTTTTTTAGTAATTACGTTACGGTTCACACGTGACCAGTAGCTTTTTTACACTT
>CAYYZV010000267.1:0-3005 GCA_964476275.1 uncultured Roseburia sp. | reverse complement strand
CTCCTTTGTAGAAAGTAACCTTTTTACCGGTTAATGCTTCTACTCTTTCTAAAGACTTCTCAGATGAATTACATAAATTGTCCAATACTACTACTTCATACCCCGCATTTAACAATTCTACGCATGTGTGGCTTCCGATATAGCCCGCACCACCTGTTACTAAAATTGCCATGTTATATACCTCCTCTGTTTTGAACAGTACTTTTATATTACTATCTTATCGCTTGTCAGGAAAAAAGTACAGACCCAAAGCGTGTAAAAATATGTAAATTTGTTGCAGATTGCTCAAAATGTCTCTATAATAGCCATAAAAAGTATGCACTATAACATATACGATAAGGAGAACAAAACATTTCATGAGCCGTTATAAAAATTCCTACAAAGTCACAGAAAAAGAACTTGTTTCACTTTCTGTATACAATGTAGGTTTTCAGCACTGTGCACCACTTTATCAGTGGGGTCCTGGCATCCGAGACCATTATTTAATCCATTACGTTATATTAGGAAAAGGATATTACAAGATTAAAAACAAACTATTCTCTCTTGAAGCCGGAGACACCTTTTTGGTCTATCCAAATACAGAGGTCAGCTATTATGCCGATGAAAATGACCCTTGGGAATACGCGTGGGTTGGTTTTACTGGAAGTGATGCTTCTACCATATTAAAAGCTACCGATTTTTCACCATCCTCTCCTGTTATTCAAAACACCCCTTTAGGCGATTCCATTCACCGGCAGCTTCTACATATTTATGATGCCCGAGGCAATGAATTTGAACATGCAGTAGAAATGACAGGACGGCTTTACACCATGCTTGCAATATTTATGCATGGTGCCTCTAAAAACCCTGATAAAAATACAACCGTTACGTATGTACAAAAAAGCATTGAATATATTACTGCGAACTACTCCTACAGCATTACGATAGAAGATATTGCAAACTATGTAGGATTAAGCCGAAGCCACTTGTTCCGTTCCTTTGAATCTGTATTAGGACAGTCACCGAAAGAATACTTAACAGATTTCCGCATGAAACAGGCCTGCTATCTGCTGGAACATTCAAGTCTTTCCATTACTGCAATCGCTAACTCAATCGGATTCGATAATAGCTTGTACTTTTCAAAAACCTTTCATAAACTGAAAGGTATGGCGCCAAAAGAATATCGGGCTTTATCTAAGAATGCTGACTTGTAAAGTTAAAGCCGGCTTTTATAAAGATTTCAAAATTAATAATTTATCATTGCAAACAAAAAGAGTGAGTGTTATACTGAAAGTATTCAGTAAAAACTTGCTCTTTTTTAATTCAGCTGTCATCGAAAAACAGCTACTTAGCAATTTATCGGCATCTGCTTGGACAATTCAGACAATCGTCAAATTTCCCAAGTTTTTAGAATAAAATTTTGAGTCTTCTGGATATTGTTACAAACTATATTACATTGACAGCTGTTATCATATATGATAACCTAGAAAAGAGGTGAAGAACATACCTAATATAGATTTTTACCAAACGGAAAACGGCAAAATTCCTGTACAGGATTTTTTATATTCTCTTGAGCCTAAATTAAGAGCGAAAGCATTTAGAGATATCGAACTTTTAAAAAATATAGGAAACGAATTAAGAGAACCATATATAAAACCCATTAAAGGCGAAAAAAATAAAGGACTTTATGAATTAAGAGTCAAATTTTCAAATGATATAGCCAGAAAATATATGGAAGATTATAAAAGGAGGAGCGAGTCATGAATAAAGCATCTATATCTTTTGATGAGATGAAAGCTGATTTATTAAAAGATAATGCATTTAAGACAGAATACGAAAAATTGAAACCAAGATATGAAGCAATAGAGCAAATTATCAAAGCAAGAAAGGAATTAAATATAACACAGGCAGAACTTGCAAAAAAGGTTGGAACACAGAAAAGTAATATCTCAAGGCTCGAAAGCGGAAATTATAATCCAAGCTTAGATTTCCTTATAAAAGTATCAGAAGCACTTGGGAAAAATCTAAGTATACAATTAATGTAAAATTGATAAGCAGTAGGAAATAGCATGTAAATTCATCTTCAAAGGAGTCAAGCTTTCTTAAAAATAAAGGTAACTATTCAGAGACAACATGCGCAAAAGAAAAGTCTCGAAGAGACGATTTTGCGAATGGTACGCTGAATAGTTACCATTTTTTAATATTGAAAGGAATAATTGCCTATGACCATGGTATCAAATACCAAAGAAAAACGCAGCCAGTGGCATCCTGCATTTTACGGCGCAATGCACTTGGAATTTATGGACAATAAAAACGATTTAGAATTTACAGAGGAATTCATTCTAAACACCCTGCCTCTGCGAGCAGACTTATTAATTGTAAAAAAACAACGCCCCTGTATCATTTACAATGAAATTGGAAAAATATTTAAAAAACACAATTTATTGGAATTCAAGTCCCCCGACACATCTTTAAATTATGATGTATTTTTGAAAGGAATCGCCTATGCCTATCTATATAAAGCAAATGAACGATATGTCGACGAAATTCTATTAGAGGATATCACACTTTCTTTTATCCGCCAGCGAAAACCCATAAAGCTGTTCAAAAAATTACAAAAAGAACATTTTCTTATTGAACAAAAATGGCAGGGCATATATTGTATAATTAAGGATGGATTCATTCGTATACAAATCATCGTATCAAAAGAACTCAGTTCCCAAAATCATATATGGCTGAATTCTTTGTGTCAAAAACTAACTATACCGCAAGCCGTCAAATTAATCGAAAAAACAGAAAAATTACAACAATTAGACGATAAAAACTATGCCGATTCCCTTTGGGAAATCGTTGCATCAGTAAACCAAAATACCATTCAAAAAATAAGGGAGGACAAAAACATGTGTAATGCATTAGCTAAGATTATGAAACCGGAAATTGATAAGATAGTTAATGAAGCTGTTAATGAAGCTGTGGTGTTGTACAATAAATGTTGACAACCTATTCTCAAGGATTATGATATATAA
>CAYYZV010000266.1:0-3005 GCA_964476275.1 uncultured Roseburia sp. | reverse complement strand
AGAAATCTCTTAATTCCTGATTCTTTAAGATTTCTGTATGAAGTCTTGCTACACCGTTTACAGAGTAACCTGCAGCGATTGCAAGGTTTGCCATACGTACCTGACCATCATAGAGGATACCCATAGCTTTTACTTTTTCTTCATTCCATGGATACTGGTCACGGATCTGGTTCTCAAATCTGCGTGCGATTTCTTCTACAATCTGGTATACACGTGGTAATAACTTCTTGAAGATTTCAATTGGCCATTTTTCCAATGCTTCTGCCATAATTGTATGGTTGGTGTATGCGCAGGCACGTGTTGTGATATCCCATGCTTCATCCCAGCTTAAGCCTTCTTCGTCAACTAAGATACGCATTAATTCTGCAACTGCTACAGTTGGATGTGTATCGTTCATCTGGAAAGTAACTTTTTCCGGTAAGTTGTGGATATCATCATGATGCTTTTTGTATCTTTCGATTGCACGCTGTAAGCTTGCTGATACGAAGAAATACTGCTGTTTCAAACGAAGTTCTTTACCTTTTCTGTGGTTATCGTTTGGATATAATACTTCTACAAGGTTACGTGCAAGGTTTTCTTCTTCTACAGCCTTGCTGTAATCACCTTTATCGAAGCTGTCTAATGCAAATCCTTTTACAGGTTCTGCATCCCAGATAATTAATGTATCTACCATATGGTTACCGAAACCTACTACCGGCATATCGTATGCTACTGCATTTACTGCCTGATAGTTTTCATGTATCCATTTTGCATTTCCATCTTCATCGATTACCTGACGAACGTTTCCGCCGAATTTTACAGGGTATGTGTACTCTGGTCTGCGAAGTTCGAATGGGTAACCATTCTTTAACCAGTTATCCGGTACTTCAATCTGGAAACCATCTGAAATCTGCTGTTTGAACATACCATAACGGTAACGGATACCACAGCCGTATGCTGCATATCCTAATGTTGCTAAAGATTCCATGAAGCAAGCTGCAAGACGGCCAAGACCACCATTACCAAGTGCCGGATCTGATTCCTGATCTTCGATTTCATCGATATTTAAGCCGATTTCCTCTAATGCTTCCTTCACATCTGTGTAAGCCTTCATGTTAATCAAGTTGTTTCCTAAAGCACGACCCATTAAGAACTCCATAGACATATAGTAAACAATCTTTGGATCCTGTTTATCAAATGCTTTCTGTGTCGCCATCCAGTCATCCATAACAACTTCTTTTACAACAGCTGAAACTGCCTGGAATAACTCCTGCTGATTCGCTTCTTTTAACTCCTTACGGTACATAGAGCGAACACTTTTTTCAACCTTTTCAATAAACTCTGCCTTATTAAAGCCTACTGATTTCTTCATAATTCCTCCAAAATCTTCCTTTTAAAAATTTTCGTACTGCCCGTTTTATTCCGGGCAGTCCCTCTTTACCTTTAGTTACGTTTTACACCAAGAAGTACTTTTTCTCCATTGATGTTCCACTCTTTCTGATAACCGTCTACAGTATCAGAAATTATATCTAAACCAAGTACGTCGCCTTTGATGGTATCGCCATACTTAGCAAAAATATCGGCTGCTTTGTTTTCTGCCTTGAAATAAATTGTAATCTTATCCATTACTTCAAACCCGGCTTCTTTACGCATGGTCTGAATCTTACTGATGATTTCGCGTACAAAACCTTCTTCTAATAACTCTTCTGTCAGATTTGTATCTAAAACAACTGTTACGGTATTGTCACCATCTGTTACATAGCCTTCCATCTGAGTCATTGTGATAAGTAAATCTTCTTCTAAAAGCTTCACTGCTTCATTTACTTCCGGTAAGGCAAGCACACCTGTTGTCTTTAACTCAGTCATTGCCGCATTTCCATCTAAGGATGCTAATGCTTTTTGAATCTGTCCTAAGAATTTACCATATTTTGGTCCAACCGTACGAAGCTGCGGTTTAAATGTGTAGCTTGTGTAAGCACTTACGTCATCTGTAAATGCAACCTTCTTTACATTCAGCTCATCTTCAATAATTTCTGTAAAGAACTCCGGCAATACTTCCGGTGCTTTTACAAACATATTTCCGATTGGCTGACGGTTCTTGATGTTGGCTGCATTACGGCATGCACGGCCCATAACAACAATCTTTAATACCTCATCCATGTGTTTCTCTAAATCTGCATCGATAAATGCTTTATTTGCAACCGGGAAATCACATAAATGTACACTTTCCGGTGCTGCGCTGTCAACAGAACATACCAGATTGCGGTAAATATCTTCTGCCATAAATGGAATCATTGGTGCTGCGCATTTTGCAATTGTAACCAATGCGGTATAAAGTGTCATGTATGCATTAATCTTATCCTGCTCCATGCCTTTTGCCCAGAAACGTTCACGGGAACGTCTTACATACCAGTTACTCATGTCATCAACGAATTCGTCTAATGCTCTTGCAGCTTCCGGAATACGATAATTTCCAAGATTGTTATCAACGGATTTTACTACCGTATTCAATTTTGATAAGAGCCACTTATCCATAACGGATAATTTATCATATTCCAATGCATACTTAGATGCATCAAAATCATCAATATTTGCATACAGTACAAAGAATGCATAAGTATTCCATAAGGTACTTAAGAACTTACGCTGTCCTTCCTGTACAGTCTTGCCTGAGAAACGGTTTGGAAGCCATGGTGCACTGTTGATATAGAAATACCAGCGGATTGCATCTGCTCCATATGTTTCCAATGCTTCGAACGGGTCAACTGCATTTCCCTTAGACTTAGACATCTTCTGTCCATTTTCATCCTGTACATGTCCTAATACGATAACATTTTCGTAAGGAGCCTTGTTAAATAATAAGGTGGACTCTGCCATCAGAGAGTAGAACCATCCACGAGTCTGGTCAACTGCCTCTGAGATGAATTTTGCAGGGAACTGCTGCTCAAATAAGTCTTGATTTTCAAACGGATAATGATGCTGTGCAAATGGCATTGCTCCTGAGTCAAACCAGCAGTCAATTACTT
>CAYYZV010000265.1:0-3068 GCA_964476275.1 uncultured Roseburia sp. | reverse complement strand
ATGGAATGTGTAAATAGCGGAATGGAAATCAATTATGGTGCAGCAAGAGGAATGGGATCGATTGCCTATGCTTTCTTCTCGTTGTTTTTAGGTTATGCAGTAAGTTTCTTTGGAGAAGGCTGTTTGCTTCTTTTGTATGTAGGAACCAGTATACTTACAGTTGGAATTGTAATAATATTCCAAAATACATATCAGAGGGAAAGCCGGATTTTAAAAAAGCATGAGGCAGAGAAAGCACTGCAGCAGAATGTGGATAGAGAAGACAGGAATATGTTTTCTTTGTTGAAAAAATATTCGTATTTAAAGTATTTCTTAATCTCGTCCGTTTTACTTTTTATGTCACACAATATGGTATGTGTATTTCTTCCGCAGATTATACAGGGAGCAGGTGGTGACAGTTCAAAGCTTGGTATTGCACTTTTTATTTCAGCAGGTGTGGAATTTCCGGTGATGTCCTATTTCGTAAAGCTGTCAAAAAAGATTTCTGTGGATAAGCTGTTAATAGTGAGTGCGGTTTTCTTTGGAATTAAGAGTTTGGCAGCAATGTTTGCAGGAGATGTGGCAATTGTATATCTTGCACAGTTTTTACAGTTTGGAGGCTTTGCATTGTTTACGCCGGCATCTGTATATTTTATTAATTTGTCCTTAAAAGAAGAAGACAGGAATGTGGGACAGGCTTTATTAGGTGCCTGTACACTGGGACTTGGAGGTACCTTTGGAAATGTTTTGGGCGGAATTATTTTAGAAAATGCGGGGCTTTTTGCATTAACAGGTGTATCAACGCTGTTTTGTGTAATAGGCACTGTTTTTATGATAATTAGCAGAAATTGTTATTTGAAAGGGAATCTAAAAAAAGTATAAAATCTATAAAAATATCGAAATAATATTGACAAAGAGAGTTGTTGGTGCTATCTTAAGTACAGATGTTAGCACTCCACATAAATGAGTGCTAACAATCTAACAATAAGGTAGCACTTTTTTGTATCTAGAGCTATTAGGCACTTGCTGCAAAATAGCGAACGAAAGTGATTCAAGAGTTGATTTCTGCTGCGTGAAGCGAATTTTCATGCAGAAATCAATGAGTTACTGGAGCCGAGTGATCAGTAACGATGGGAGTAACGAATGGAACAATTCGAATTAAGCGAACGTAAAACGAAAATATTAAATGCTATCATTCAGAATTACTTGGAAACAGGAGAGCCGGTTGGTTCCCGAACGATTTCTAAGTACACCGACTTACATCTCAGTTCGGCTACGATTCGAAATGAGATGGCAGATTTGGAAGAGCTGGGCTACATTGTTCAGCCGCATACTTCTGCGGGACGCATTCCTTCCGATAAAGGATACCGCTTCTATGTGGATCACTTGATGGAAGATAAGAACCGTGAAGTAAATGAAATGAAGAAGTTCGTGATTGAACACACAGAGAAGATGGAGCAGGTATTGCAGCAGGTTGCAAAGATTCTTGCACATAATACCAATTATGCGACTATGGTCAGTGCACCATCTTATCATCGGAATAAAGTAAAGTTCATTCAGCTTTCACTGGTAGATGAAGATCAGCTTTTGGCAGTTATTGTGACACAGAGCAATCTGGTAAAGAATAAGATTATTAATCTTTCCGAGCCGATTGATAATGAGACATTATTGAAATTGAATTTTCTTTTGAATTCAAACCTGAATGGTTTAGCATTAGAAGAAATTAATTTAGCTGCAATTACCAGATTGAAAGAACAGGCTGGTATACATGGTGATATCGTCAGTGAAGTGTTAGATACTTTGGGTGAGACCATGGGAGCGGATGAAGATATTCGTATTTACACAAGCGGCACAACTAACCTGTTCAAATATCCGGAGCTTTCTGATTCTGCTGAAAAAGCAAGTGAGCTGCTTTCCACATTTGAAGAGAAACAGCAGCTGGCAAGTCTGGTGACAGAGAATCTCTTGAATGAAGAGAGTACAGGAATTCAGGTTTATATCGGCAATGAAAGTCCGATTCAGACCATGAAGGATTGCAGTGTGGTGACAGCCACTTATGAGCTGGGTGAAGGAGTCCGTGGTACGATTGGTATTGTAGGACCGAAGCGAATGGATTATGAAAAGGTTATGGATAACCTTAAGGTATTGAAGCAATCCCTTGATGGTATATTAAATAAAAGCCGGGATGAAGGATAGAAGGGAGCAAAAACATGCAGGAAACAAAGCAGGAAGAGATTCTTGAAGAAGTAGTGGAAGGAACTTCCGAAGAAGTAACAGAAGAGGATGCAGAAGAAACTGCCGAAGAAATGGATAAAGAGGCAGAGACTTCTGAAAATACAGCAGAGGAAAGCGCTGCAGAAGCTGATAAGCCAGAAGCTTCCGAAGAGAAAAAAGGATTCTTCAAAAAGAAAAAAGATAAAAAAGATGAAAAAATTGAAGAACTTACCGACCAGGTAAAGCGTCAGATGGCAGAATTTGAGAATTTTAGAAAACGTACTGAGAAAGAAAAAACTCAGATGTTTGATATGGGAGCAAAAACAGTGATTGAAAAGATTCTTCCAATCGTAGATAACTTCGAAAGAGGATTTACAACAGTAGAAGAAACTGACAAAGAAGATGCTTTCGTACAGGGAATGGATAAGGTTTACAAACAGCTTATGACAGAATTAGAAGCAATGAATGTAAAGCCAATCGAAGCAGTAGGATGTGAATTTAATCCGGATTTCCACAATGCAGTAATGCAGGTTGCCAGTGAAGAATATGAATCTGGTGTGGTAGCACAGGAATTATTAAAGGGTTACACATACAAGGATACAGTCGTAAGACACAGTATGGTGGCTGTAGTAGAATAAATTAAGCAACAAATCATTTTTTAGATATATATCAATAGGAGGATATAACAATGGGAAAAATTATCGGTATTGACTTAGGTACAACAAACAGCTGTGTAGCAGTTATGGAAGGTGGTAAACCAACTGTTATCGCTAATCAGGAAGGTGCAAGAACAACACCATCCATCGTAGCATTTACAAAGACAGGAGAAAGATTAGTAGGTGAACCTGCAAAACGTCAGGCAGTTACAAACTCTG
>CAYYZV010000264.1:0-3089 GCA_964476275.1 uncultured Roseburia sp. | reverse complement strand
CAGTGCATTTTCCAGAGAGACAAAATTAGTCGTCTTGGACGAACCGACCAATCATCTGGATGTGGGATATCAGTTTTTGATCATGGACATTATGAAAAAACAAAAAGATATTACAGTGTTTACTTCCGTTCATGACATGAATATGGCACTTCGTTATTGTGATTATATCATTGCCCTGGACAAAGGAGAAGCTGTTTCGATTGGCAAGCCGAAGGAAGTGTTGACGGAAAAGCTTTTAAGTGAATTGTTCCGGGTAAAAACTGAGATTATCACAGAAGAAACTGGAGAATTATATATTAAATATCTGGGAGGATTATTTCCATAATAAATTTGGAGAACAGTTTATGGAAGCAAAAAACATACAGGGTGGTAGAAGAAAACTCTTCAATTGGAGAATGGCAGAAATACTAGGTACAGTAATCACAAATAAAATAATAGCCAAGCTAGGATATATATCCTTGCTTGACTATTATCTAAGAATCTATGAAAACTAAAGAATCGCCGTATACCGAACGGTAGGTATGGTGGTGTGGGAGGTCGGTAGATAAAATAATTATCTGCCTCCTACCCGATTGTTAGTGTTTTCTGCTTGGTCATCGGTGTCCGCCGGGACCACCCATCGGACGATGACCACCCATTGGGCCATGACCACCCATTGGGCCATGACCACCCATTGGGCCATGACCACCCATCGGGCCATGACCACCCATCGGACCATGACCTCCATGAGGAGGCATAGGAGGTCTTCTTCTGCGCCTTCTCAATAGGCTGCTCAGCACAGACGCACCGGCAGCTACGCCCGCAACCGTTCCTACCGTTTTCGCAGTATCGGACCATTGCCAATTATTACCTTGTTGCTGATTATTTATCTGCTGTGCTGTTCCGTCACTGAGTGCCGTACCGCAATTAGGGCAGAAGTTGGAATAGGTATCAAGATTTGTACCACAGTTTTGACAATATGCCATGATGAAACCTTCCTTTCTAAAAAAGTATATTTATTTTGTTATTCAATAAATCGGTCTGTTTTTTTGAACAGTCGATACACAATAATGTACATTGTTGCAACAAACACATAAAACACACCCATAAACACAGAGAATCCAAGACAATGGAGCATAATGGGGCGGCTGCTCCATATAGGATCAGCGGCCAAAACAAATGAGGTGGCTCTTTCTCAATGGTATCGTGCGCGTATATGTACCTCAATTACGAAAATGCCCGAATGAGTATCTTACTGTTTGGCAGACCCTTCATCCTTTCCCTTTTTCGCTTCTTTGAATTCCTGTTCGGCACGGGATTCAAAGTCTGCGAAAGCACGGATCAATTCATCGGTGATGATCTCACCTACAATAATGTGGGAATAAATTGACTCAGCGAGGTCAATAAACTTCTCCTCAACAGCTCTTCCAAAGTAAGAGGCGATCGGCATATCATCGTCATCATCATAAAACTCTATTGTGTCTATGATTCCGTTGCCATCTTTATCACCGGCATAGAAGTTGAAATTACCGTCTCCAGTTATATCGATTGCAAGTGTGTCAATGTCGCCATCGTGAGTGCTGTCGATCAGTGCGATATCAGCGACCTTATCGCCATCAAGATCGATATACAGTTCGTGCAGTCCGGAACGAACCATCATAGAGCGAAGCTCCTTGTCCTTTCTCATCTCATTTTTTAGTTTTCGAAGTGTTCCCATTGTATGATCCTCCATTAAAACTTACTTGTGTGCTAAGCCTTCATTTGTTCAATATTGAACAGGCGTTGATTTGTTTCGCTTTTTATGATACAATACACTTATTATACAGTCAATATGCAAAATATTTGCGAAATGGTCATTTATCAACATAATTGCCATAAGATGTTCAATTATAAATAGATGGGGGTGAAATTCAGTGGAGAAAGCTGAGTATAGAAATTCTGTGCGATCCCGTAGGCTCATTTGTGATGCACTGTTGGAATTAATGAATGAAAAGCCATTGAAAAAAATCACCATCACTGATATCACAAAGCGCGCAGATGTGAATCGCGGTACATTTTATCTTCATTATAGTGGCGTAAGTGATGCGGTTAATGAATTGCAGGATACATTGATCTTGCAGATGGATCAATATTTTGCGAACTTGGACGTTACGATCAATGCCAACAATATTATGGTCATCACGGCAGAATGTCTGAAATATGTTTACGAGCAAAACAAATCAAAATATATGTCGCTCTTTTTCCATCATAACTTAAGCTTTGCAAACAAAGTCTGCAAACGCTTTCAGGAGCGGCTTCTCACGATAAAGGATATTCCCAAAGATGAAACCCGCCAAAAAGAGCTGATCGTTAGAGCCAGCCTCTTAACGCACGGTATTATCGGGGTTTACCATGCCTCTGCCGACGGAGTACTGGATGTACCTGTAGATTGTATTACCAGTTATATCGATAACCTTGTAACAGATCTGCAGTATCTGCAAACACAGAAAAAGGAACGGAGCATAGCAGACGATAAAGCTGTGTCCGATATGGAATACTGAGCAAAATTCGATAAGACTAAAACAGAAGAATAGATAACAAACGGCTTTGTGTCACCCTTCATCGGGTGGTGCGGAGCCTTTTTTGTTTCACACCTACCTGTATATAATTCCGTTAGAATCAATCTCTTATACCGATGCCAATCATTTCCTTTTCAGCATCCCGAAGGGTAAGATTATAGGTCAGACGGAACATACTGCCCATGTTTGTGGTTTTTACTCGCACCAGTTCGCAGGAAGTGGTATACTTTTGGAGAATGGCTTCAAATACACAGGTATAATCCAAATCTTCCGGGATCGTGATATTCAGCGTCTTATAGATTGCAGCATTCTTCTTGGAACCAAAGTCCAGATGGTTGTAAAGAACGCTGAGTACACACATAATGAGAGTGAACAGCAACGTTTTGTTTATAAAAAATGATAAACTTTTACAAATATGCTTGACTAAAAAGACTGAATTTGTTACAATCTCATTTGTGAAGAATAGCATAAATTGATAGCCTTCACATAAGATATACTATGGCGACATAGCCAAGTGGTAAGGCACGGGTCTGCAACACCCTTATCATCGGT
>CAYYZV010000263.1:0-3124 GCA_964476275.1 uncultured Roseburia sp. | reverse complement strand
TTGAATGAAATGAGGAGAAGCAGGGAATTAATTTGATTTATTCTTTATCGCTGAGGCTTTACACAAATTCTTGTATAGTCTCACATTCTTATGATATAATTAATGAAAGTGCGAGATGTGAAATCAGCGTAGCTGATTTCCACTAGCGAGCGAAGGAAACTTTGCTTGCTTTTGTAAGCTGATTGTATATAGCAGGAAAATCCTGTCGGGTAAGGTCTAGCCAACCGCCCGTACCGAGTCCTTGGAGTCGAAACAGTAATGTTAAACTTAAGCGTAGGACAGGGAGCAACAGAGCCGAAATGAAAATGAAGTGATTGAGCTGGGAAATTATGTTGAGGATGGAATTGGTCGATGTGGTCTTAAACACAGCAGACAACATTCCTGTGACCGATATGGCGAAGGTTCAGGGACGTCTCCTAGTCGAAGAGCTTGGCTTGAACCGACTATAAAGGTAAGTTTGTTTTACAGATAGAATATGAATATTAGAGTGAAAAGCCGTATGCGTTAATAGCGCACGTACGGTTTTGAATAGGGGCATTGGGGCGTAAGCTCCATGACCTACTAGAGGAGTGTGATATAGAATGCCAGCATTGAAAAATGAAAGCTATACAATAGATGATATATACGCATTGCCGGACGGACAGCGCGCAGAGCTGATTGACGGGGTTATCTATGATATGTCTCCACCAAGTTTCAGACATCAATATTTAAGTAGTAAATTAGTGAGTAAAATTGACCAATATATTGAAGCAAAAAAAGGAAACTGTATTGTAATTGCTTCACCTTTTGCCGTATTTTTAAATGCAGACAATAAAAATTATGTTGAACCGGATATATCCATTATTTGTGATAAAACAAAAATAAATGGTAAAGGTTGTAATGGTGCACCGGATTGGATAATTGAGATTGTTTCACCAAGTACAAGGCAAAATGATTATGGCATCAAGCTATTTAAGTACTGTAATGCGGGAGTAAGAGAGTATTGGATAGTAGACCCAATAAAAAATAGAATTACAGTCTACAATTTTGAAGATAAAACAAATGTCGAAGAATATACTTTCTCCGATAAAGTAAAAGCAGGAATCTACGAGGATTTAGAGATTAATTTTTCTGAGATAGAGTAGTACAATGGTGTAAGGTTTTACACCTTTTTAAAATGTGTGCCGAAGGCATGGCAGAAAAATGAAACGACAGTGGAAGAGTATACCTTTGCAGATAAAGTAAAAGCTGGAATTTACGAAGATTTAGAGATCGAATTTTCAGAAATGAAGTAGTATGGAAATGTTTTTTTGAAAAAACAAGGAAAATCCTTGCTTTTTAGATGGTTTAGTGATACATTATTTATGTAAACACGTTGAAAGGATTGAGAGAGAGCAAATGCCCTCTCTCAATTCACGTTATAAGGGTGTTTATAAATATAACTGAATATAGAAGAAAGAAGGGTGTACACATGTCAAAAAAAGAGATGTATGAAAAACGCACCGAGGAACTTATTACTCCGATTTTGGAACGTTTTAACTTCGAGTTGGTAGACGTTGAATATGTAAAAGAAGGCGGTACATGGTATTTAAGATGTTATATTGATAAAGAAGGCGGTATTACATCCAATGATTGTGCTGACGTATCCAGAGAGATGAATGAGATTCTTGACAGAGAGGATTATGTAGAAGAGTCTTATATTTTTGAAGTAAGCTCACCAGGTCTTGGAAGACCATTAAAAAAGGAAAAAGATTATATTCGCAGCATGGGGAAAGAATTAGAAATTCGAACCTACCGCGCAATAAATAAACAAAAAGAATTTTATGGTATTTTGAAAGCATATGATGAGAAAACCGTAACGATAGAAAATGAGGATGGCGAAGAAATGGTATTTGAAAAAGCTGACATCGCATTGATCCGTTTAGCGTTTGATTTTTAGACTGCGTGAAAATAACAAGAAAAAAACAGGAGGATAATTGTAAAAATGGCAAAGAATAATGAGTTATTAGAAGCGTTAACAATATTAGAGCAGGAAAAAAATATCAGCAAAGAAACTCTGCTTCAGGCAATTCAGGATTCACTTGTAACTGCCTGCAAGAATCATTTTGGCACATCTGATAATGTAGAAGTATTAATCAATCCGGATACATGCGAATATCAGGTATTCCAGAAGAAGACAGTTGTTGAGAACGTTGAGAATCAGGTAGAAGAAATCAGTATTGTAAATGCAAAAATGATTGATTCTAAATATGAAGAAGGCGATATTGTAAATATCGAAGTAATTTCAAAAGATTTTGGCCGTATCGCAACTCAGAATGCGAAAAACGTGATTTTACAGAAAATCCGTGAGGAAGAGCGTAAGGTTTTATTCGATGAATATTACAGCAAAGAGAAGGATATCGTAACAGGTATTGTTCAGCGCTATGTTGGAAGAAATGTAAGCATCAATCTTGGTAAAGTAGATGCTATGCTGACCGAAAACGAACAGGTGAAAGGTGAGGTATTCAAACCAACAGAACGTATTAAATTATATATTTTAGAAGTAAAATCTACTTCAAAGGGACCAAAGATTTTAGTATCAAGAACACATCCGGAATTAGTGAAACGTTTGTTCGAATCAGAAGTGACAGAGGTTCGCGAAGGAATCGTTGAGATCAAAGCAATTGCCCGTGAAGCAGGAAGCAGAACAAAAATTGCGGTATGGTCAAATGAACCGGATGTAGATCCGGTAGGTGCATGTGTAGGTATGAATGGTGCCAGAGTAAATGCAATTGTAAACGAACTTCGCGGCGAAAAAATTGATATCATTACATGGAATGAAAATCCGGCTATGTTAATTGAGAATGCATTAAGCCCTGCAAAAGTTATTTCTGTTATTGCAGATGCGGATGAAAAATCAGCAAAGGTAGTTGTTCCGGATTATCAGCTTTCGCTTGCAATTGGTAAAGAAGGCCAGAATGCAAGACTTGCAGCACGTCTGACCGGATTTAAGATTGATATTAAGAGTGAAACACAGGCAAGAGAATCTGGTGATTTCTTCGATTATGAGGAAGAGTACGAAGAAGAATATCAGGAAGATTATTACGAAGAGGACGGCTATGCCGAATAATATAAGGATAGAGGCGAAGTAAATGACCAATAAAAA
>CAYYZV010000262.1:0-3135 GCA_964476275.1 uncultured Roseburia sp. | reverse complement strand
GAATCGGTTCCTGCAAATGATACTTCCTCAATAATCTTACATACAGCTTCAATAATTTCGTTATCTACACTGTTGCTTTCCATAAAATAGACTGCATTTTTCTTCGTAACACAGGTTGCCGGTGAAAGCTTAGCATCATCTACATCATGCAATAATGCCGCCAGCTGTACAATCAGCAAATCGGCATTTTCCTTCTTTGCAATCTGCACAGCTAACCGATAAACTCTCATCGTATGATGATAGTCATGCCCACTGCAGTCGTCAGCAAATATTTGTTTTACATATTTTATAGCATTTTCTATCATCATGCCGCCTTATGTAATATTAAGCTTTTATATACAGCCGCTTTAAATTACACCATCCCAAAATGCTCCAACGCATCCCTAATAGCCTTTTCCTTATCTTCCGAACACTGTGGCTGTTTCGTATCCTCTGATTTAGACTTATTATAATTCTCCCTCTCAATGATACCGCACTTTCTTTTCACCTGCGCAATATAAAGATTTGTCACCTGTAAACCATGTTTCTCCAACACATAATCTTTTATCTCTTCATATGCCGCCTTGCTCTCCGCAGATGTCACATCCAACTCGTCCATATCAAGAGTTACATTTACATGATGCTTCGCTTCATGGAGTTTGGACAATAAACATACCGTCTCCACATGCGGTGAGGGTGCAATAATGATGCACTTGGCATGATCTACCCATTAAGACCGGTTGCACTACATGAAACATTAATTACAATTACAGTATGTTTATTGTATACTTACGTTTCCTTAATCCACGGAATCGAATAATATTCTTCTGTTATGTAATCATCCATTCCCCAGCCAAAACCTGTAAATTCATGATAAATGTATTCCAATCTATCTTTCCATAACTGATACAATTCCTTATCTTCACTCACTATAATCACGGCATCATGATAAGCATCTCCCAATGTGTCATAAAATTTTGCGTCTATATCACCATAGCTCATAGTAAAATCTGTGGCACATTCTGCAAAATATAATGCCAAATCACCGTACCATTTGCTGTCTCCACATATATCTAAAAAATCGGATAGTACCATTTTTGCCCTCTCTAATGAGAATCCGGTCCTAACAATATTTGTTGGATTAAATATTTTATACAGTTGTTTTTTATACTTCTCCAACAATTCACTTCCATACTCATCACCCAAAAACAGCAGATTTAATCTTGCTTCCACAACCTTATTCGTTTTAAACAATTCAGTGATTATTTTTACTAATTCCACTCGACTCATTATTTCCAGTTTTTTTATAAGTGCTTTCTCTGTTAATTTTTTTGCCATTTCTTCATCTCTTCTTTATTGTATTTCTTATAACCTTGTTAAAATCTTGTTTTAAAACAAGGTCTAATCAAATCCGACCATGTCATTATGTCGTGGCCTTGTACCCCATCCAAGCGTGACTACACCGACCAGCTCCTTATCCAGAAAGAATCCCAGAAAATATTTATTTATCTTCGGAAGAGTATTGGAATAATGATATTTCTGAATCATTTTCAGGGCATCTTCTTTTGAAATCTCTTTTATATCAAATTTGTACATTTCCTCACTTCCTTGCATAATAAAAGCACCTACCATTTCTGATAGATGCTTCATCTCATTTTTATATAATTTGTAACAGCTTATTCAAGCACTTTCCAATAACCGGTCTTTTTAGATCCAACTCTTTCTACATATCCATTTTCTTTCAGGAATGTAAGATTGTTTTCCACTGCTGTTTCACTAATTGCCAGTATTTGATGCAATTCGCTTGTGGTAATATTAGGATTATCTCTCATTTCTGTTATGATTCGTTGTCTTCTTGCATTTAATCCTTTTTTATTCCCAACCTTATCCCCAACTTTTTTCCCAACCTTTTTTATTCTCTGAAGCGGGATTGTAACAACAATCGAATTTTCTCTAAACGTAAATGCTTCTTTTCCATAAGTTTCAATAATCTTAGGAACACCACGACCTGATTTTTCACTGATATGCAACTGCAAAAAAATTTCTGATAACTTTTCGTTTACTGGAATTGATTCTCCCAAGAAAAATCCTTCCATAGTCTGTGCTGGTGCTAATGTTCCTCTTGATAAGATTTCTATTCTGTTTGAGAATACAGAAATCATTGGTTCATTGCCGCTAATCCACAGATTATGCAAAATAGCATTTATAATTGCTTCTCTAAAGGCCTTGTTATCAAACAGTGGTATTTCCGGACGTTCCACTACACGCTCACTCTCATCTGTTTGAATCAAATTCAATACATCCGCATATCTTAAAACCTCATCCAAAGTATAGAGCAAACAATTATTACCAAATTCTCTTACAGAGAATAAATTAGAACCTTTGGTTTCTCCTTCAAAAATCGATACTCGTAACGGGAAATGTGAATTATCTGAAAGCAGCTGTGCCAACAGGTTATATTCTCCATCCTTATTCCTTAATCCAAGATTTTTCTCAAAGGTCTTTTCATTTAGTACGATTCCTTTTGAACCATAATATCCAAACAATTTAGAAAATGTCAGTTCCTGATATTTGGCCGGTAATGTTTCAATAGTCTCCACTCTTCCATCCAGAATTTTAAATAACTGAATTTCCCTTTTCGGATAATCTTTCAAATTTGCTTTAGAAGATCCAATACGAATGTACCTCTTTTCTTTAAAAGCAGTCGGGATTTCTTCTGCCGCAGGAATGACCAGAACAACAACCCTCTTGTCATTTATGGTTGCTTCCTCAAACGAAAAATTGATACTTGGAGACAGATTTCTCGCCAAAAAATTTTGATATGGTTCTTTGTTATGATCGCAATACTGATTAAATGTCGTACCTACAATCTCATGGGTTTCATCATTTACACCCCACACAAAATATGCCTGAGCCTTGTAATGAAATGCCGCTGCATTTGACAATGCTGATATATATTCACCTAACACTTCTGGCTGAAACCAGTTTTCTTTAAATTCAAACCATTCCTGTTCATCGTCATATGCACATAAATCTAAAACTAATTTTTCGATATTCATAAATCATCATCCTTTTCCCAACTTTTATTCCCAACAAAATCATTATAACACATTGGGAATAAAGTTGGGAATATTTTATGCATTTCTCAAAAAAATA
>CAYYZV010000261.1:0-3168 GCA_964476275.1 uncultured Roseburia sp. | reverse complement strand
GTTTAAAAATAATATTTTATCCAAAACATATTTATTAATAAAAAAATTTGGAGATTTAGAGTCTTTTTTTGGATGCAAAAAGATGTTTTTTGAATATGAATCCAAAGTAAAAGAGATTAGGTTTAATACGTTCTCCGAATATCCCCGCAGGCAATGCCTTTTCCCGGATTGCCGGAAGGCTGGGTGACAAAATCATCTGCATAAGCATGAACTATTATGGATTTTCCAATGATATCATCAATGGTAAAGCGGCGGTCAAAAAATGCAGTCCATGCATATCCCTGATTGGATAAAAGCGGTGGCAAGTCTCCTGCGTGGAATGGATGAGGAAGATTTCCGGGGTTAAAATGAGTTCCCACATTGGCAAAGTCATGACCGCAATCCGGGAAATTGTGAATATGCATAGCAAAAAAATCAGACTGACCGGCCATAGAAGAATCCGGCAGACCGAAAAATTCAGCTTCGATTAAAACACCTCCATTGGATGGTTGATAAAATTTTACAAGACCGCTGGTTTTAGGGTTGTTTTTGTTGTCTGCTACCCAAGCCATAGCTTTGGGGCGGTCATTAGCTAAAGCCTCAATAAAAGGGACTCTTGGTGTTAATTGATATGATGGCATAAAAATTCCTTTTTTATTTATGATATGAAGGATTCCGGTTTTGTTTCTTAAAATAAAAATTACAGTAGATATTCGCTTTGGCTTTATTTACTCTTTTTCCCCATTCCAATCAGCAGTGATTGGCATGAGTCTGAAAAGTAACCAATGGTTTCCCGTATTGCTGAGCAGAAATTTTTTTACTTGCAAGATACCCCTGAGGGGTATATAATTAGTTAAAACTAACCAAGGAGAAAAACAGACCCTATGGATAAGGAATTTATACCTGAGTGTTGTAAATATAAAAAAAGAAGTGAAAAAGAATATAAGGATTTGATTCACCGGCTAAACCGAATTGAAGGACAGATACGGGGAATCAAAAGTATGGTGGAAGAAGATTTGTATTGTACGGATATTTTAGTACAGGTGTCTGCAGCAAAAGCAGCATTGGACAGTTTTAACAGGGTTCTTTTATCCAATCATATTAAAACCTGTGTTACTGAGGATATTAAAGCGGGAAAAGAAGAAACCGTGGATGAATTGGTGACATTGTTACAGAAATTGATGAAGTAATATTGTATTGTATAAAAAACATAATAAATATGGATAAGCAATTAGATTTATGAGAATGTGTGATTTCGTGATACTAATTTCAAAACAAAGGTATGGACGAATGTTAGAAAGGAGGAAGCAGCTATGAGAAAATTTCAGGTAACAGGCATGAGTTGCGCCGCCTGCAGTACCCGGGTAGAAAAAGCGGTAGGCGGGTTAGATGGGGTATCCTCCTGCGCAGTCAGTTTACTGACAAACTCCATGAGCGTGGAAGGAAATGCGACAGATGCCGAGATTATAAAAGCAGTGGAAGATGCCGGATACGGAGCAGCTGTAGATGTTCAAAAGGAGAACACGGCTTCCCGCAGCAGTCAGGAAGATGCCTTAAAAGATAAGGAGACGCCTGTTCTAAAAGCAAGATTATTCAGCTCTATTGGATTTTTATTGGTATTGATGTATTTTTCCATGGGGTATGTGATGTGGGGCTGGCCGGTGCCGGAATATTTTTCTTCCAACCCTGCGGCAGTGGGACTGTTACAATTATTGCTGACCATTATCATTATGGTAATCAATCAGAAGTTTTTTATCAGCGGATTTAAAGGATTGCTTCACAAAGCCCCCAACATGGATACTTTGGTTGCGTTAGGTTCCGGTGCATCTTTGGTGTACAGTGTATATGCACTGTTTGCCATGACGACAGAAATGTCAAAGGGAAATATGATGGAAGCGCATCATTATCTTCATGAATTCTATTTTGAATCTGCAGCCATGATCCTGACTTTGATTACGGTTGGAAAAATGCTGGAAGCCAGAGCAAAAGGCAAGACTACAGATGCCTTAAAAGGATTGATGAGTCTGGCACCTAAGACAGCGGTTTTGTTAGTGCCTCAAAATGGAAAGAAGCAAGACAGCAATAGTCAAAACGGGAAAGAGCATAGCGACAAGAAGCTTGAAAATTATATTGAAAAAGAAGTTCCTGTGGAGCAGGTAAAAAAGGGTGACTTATTTGTAGTCCGTCCGGGAGAAAGTATTCCGGTGGACGGCAGAGTCGTGGAAGGTCATAGCGCTGTTAACGAATCCGCGCTTACGGGAGAAAGTATTCCGGTAGACAAGGAAGCCGGTGATATGGTTTATGGAGCTACTATAAATCAATCCGGTTTCATTCGGTGTGAAGCTACCAAAGTTGGAGAAGATACCACACTTTCCAAGATCATTCAGATGATGAGCGATGTGGCCGCAACCAAAGCTCCTATTGCGAAAATTGCAGATAAAGTTTCCGGTGTTTTTGTCCCTGTGGTAATCACTATTGCAGTTATTACCATAGTAATTTGGCTGCTCAGCGGAGAAAGCATAGGATTTGCACTGGCACGAGGAATTTCCGTATTGGTAATCAGTTGTCCTTGTGCTTTGGGACTTGCCACACCGGTAGCCATTATGGTTGGTAACGGAATGGGAGCAAAGCATGGGATTCTTTTTAAAACGGCAACTTCCTTAGAAGAGACCGGAAAAGTAGAAATTGTAGCTTTGGATAAGACAGGAACCATTACTCAGGGAGAACCACATGTTACTGACATTCTTCCGGCAGCAGGTATTTCAGAAGAGAGTTTACTGGAAAACGCATTCTGTCTGGAAACGAAAAGTGAACATCCATTGGCAAAGGCCATTCTCCAATATGGAAATGAAAAAGGTATTATCAAAAAAGAAGTATCTGATTTTGAAGTTTTACCGGGAAATGGTCTCACAGGTACATTGGATGGAAAGAGACTTGCCGGCGGAAATCTGAACTTTATTTTATCCAAGGTAAAAATAGATCCTGAACTACAGCAACAGATCAGAGCACAGGCTTCCGAATTAGCGATAGATGGAAAGACACCGTTATTTTTTGTAGAAAATGAAACCTTCCTTGGCACCATAGCAGTGGCAGACGTGATCAAGGAAGACAGCAAGCAGGCAATCAGTGAGCTGAAAAACATTGGAATTCATGTAGTTATGCTTACAGGTGATAATGCAAAAACGGCAG
>CAYYZV010000260.1:0-3190 GCA_964476275.1 uncultured Roseburia sp. | reverse complement strand
AGCAGGTAGGAATGCAGATGATTCTTTTTGCTATGGAAGAACCGAAACTGTTTCAGTTGGTATATATGTCGGAAAATAATGGTGTAAAGACATTTGATGAGATATTTTTACGTCTGGGTTCTGTGGCACAGTTGTGCGTTGATGTAATTCAGAGAGATTATGGTCTTTCAGAGCAGGAAGCAAAAAAGCTGTTTGAGCATGTCTGGATACATACTTTTGGCATTGGAGCTTTATGTGCTACCGGCATGTGCCAGTTTTCAGAAGAGCAGATTATTGAAATGTTAGGACATGATTTTATGGCAATGATGATGCTGATAAAGTCAGGGAGGATGAATCAGCCAACCATACAGCCGATGCGTAATGTGGATGAGTAATATGGAAACAAATTGGGTTACCTGCCCTTTATGTAATGGAAAAACAAGACTGAAACTACTGCCGGATACTGTTTTAAAAAATTATCCTCTTTTTTGTCCGAAGTAAAGCCAGACGCTTAGACGCAGAGCTTGCCATCCGATATTCGGTGTGCAGCTCTGTTTTTTATTCTATAGAACGGAGACTGAAATATGAACATTGATATGAAAAAAACAGATTGTAGCAGCTAATATTGATACTGTTTTTATTTGTATGCATTAAACAATGATTTTAATTTGCGCCGCTTGGAAAGATATGTTTCCATTGCGTGGGATAGCGGTGCGGCAAATGCCAAGTGGGATACTGAAAATTATTTTGATTCAATTATTTCGGATTTCCTTACACATGTTACGGACGATAAACCGATTACTGCCAGACAGTGTATTAAAGCTCTTGCTCAGGTGGGATTAGCAAAGCCACAGTACATTTCCAGAATATTGTCCTGTTTTCAGGAAGCTGATTTATCAAAGTATAGGGATAGCATGCGTCCGTTGATTGAAAAGTATATGGCAGAAACGAAAAAGATATTGACTAATTTTAATAGAACGGATTGACGTTATAGCTGTTAGATTTGTTAATAAATAGGTGAAAAAAGATGAAACATAAGATATTTATTGAAAATGAAAAACAGGCAAATCATGTAGCTGCAAAGGTGATGAGGGTCACGTTGCTGATATTTACGTTTATTTACATATTGGACTTAACAGGAGTCTTTATTGTGGATTTGTCTATTATGACAACCGCATATGTAGGCAGCGGCATATTACTGTTGTTGCCGACGCTATTTGTAAATGTATGGAAAAAGGACAATCCTTATATAAAATACCTAAATGTAGCTGTCGCAGTTTTGTTCACGACATTGCTAAGTATTACACTGACCTTTCATGTGGTGGTTATCTATGTATATCCAATAGCGATAGCCAGTCTGTATTTTTCAAAGCAGTTAAATATGCTGGCTACCGGATTAACGGTGTCGGGAGTGTCTGTTGGACAGTTAGCGGCATTTTATCTTAGCACGCTGCCGGATGATAATTTTCCTACATTAAAGTATGTGCTTTTATTTGCAATTCTGCCAAGGGCATTGGTATTGATAGCCATTGCAGCTATTTTTACCATGCTTTCTGACAGAACCACAAAGCTGTTGAAGAAGCTGTTGAATGCAGAGACGGAATTGAAGCATTTTCATAAGGAAATGGTGATGGGATTTGCGACACTGGTGGAGAATAAGGACGGCAGCACAGGCGGACATATCAAAAGAACCACAACGTATGTAAGGCTTTTGGCAGAAGAGCTTAGAGATAGGGGTATTTACAAAGAAGAATTAACGGATGAATATTTGGAAAATCTCTATCATGCGGCACCGATGCATGATATTGGAAAAATTGCTGTTCCGGATGTGGTATTACAAAAACCAGGAAAGCTGACAGAGGAAGAGTATGAAATCATAAAAAGCCATACCGTAAAAGGCGGAGCGATTATAAAAGAAACCTTTGGCCATTTAGAAAATGAACTGTATACGCAGATGGCATATGAGGTAGCCAGACACCATCATGAAAAGTGGAATGGAAAGGGCTACCCGGATGGCTTAAAACGTAAGGAAATTCCGCTTTGTGCCAGAATTATGGCAATAGCGGATGTGTTTGATGCCGTGTCTGAAAAACGCTGTTACAGGGATGCCATGCCGTTAGAGCAATGTTTTGAAATTATAGCAGAGGGCAGCGGGCAGGCGTTTGAACCACTGTTGGCAGAGGTATTTTTAGAGATTCGAGATAAGGTGGAGATAGAGCATGCTAAAGAAAAATGAATAAGGAAAGCAAACGAATCAACGACAAATGCGGCTGGAACGGAGAGTCTGGTACAAATTGTGGAGCAGATTCGTATACTGTCTGAGAAACTAAATAATGTTGTGAAAGGGTAAGTGAATTATGCATGATAATTTTATCCGGCTTTTATCAGAACAGAATCAGGAGAACCTGATAAAAGGAACAAATACATACACAAAACAATATGGTCTGTGTTTAACGGATTCGGATGTCCAAATGCTGATGGCAGGGCGAAAAGAATGTTTATTCGAGGAACAGAGAGTTGAATTTGGCAGAGGTATTCTTGGCAAGCTGATTTTTGCATTCTGCGATTCGGATTTCATTTATCAGGAGATCTATGCAGAAACAATCGCAAGGCTGCAAAGCATATTTTATTTATACAAGAACGAATCAATGGACGAATTAACAGATGATGAATTGATAGGAATTATGAGAGCAGCTTTTGAGGGAGAGTGTCAGGGCTCCCTTGAGTATTTAGAAGAAACCTATCTGGAGAAGTTTGCGAGAACAGTCAGGGCAAATACGCAGAAATTTATAGGGAGATATGTAGTCGAAAGTGAAGAAATCTGATGTTATAGATATCTATACAATGGAAGACCTGATACCCATTGTAGGAAGGCTTGCGGAAGAGTTTACATCAAAAGAAAGCAGTTCGATAACTTATGAGCGGGCAAGACAATTTATGGAAGCGGTATTGTACTGCATTGCACATGCTGAAACAAGCGGTGAGGCACTTGTGGCATCCGATATACTTCCGGCAGAAGAAGCATACCGGATTGGGTTTAGTGCAGTAGTAGAAAAAACAAAAACTGTCCAGAAAAAATATAATGAATTAATGACATTTTTTGACCATTATGATAATCGAAATTACAGAGATACGGTAGAAAAAGCATTACCGGTTTTCTTTTTATACTATGATGTAAAATTTGCACCGATGGAACATATCATAACAATGG
>CAYYZV010000259.1:0-3199 GCA_964476275.1 uncultured Roseburia sp. | reverse complement strand
TGATTTATTTAACCAATACAATTGGTTTAAATGCAGGTATTGTAGGTACCTTAATCGCGGTTTCAAAATTATTTGACGGTGTAACGGATGTATTTTTCGGAAACATGATTGACCGGACAAAGAGCAAAATGGGTAAGGCAAGACCTTGGATGTTTTATGGATTCTTCGGATGTGCAGCTACATTATTTGCGATTTTTGCGATTCCAACAGATATGGGGCAATTCGCGCAATATGCATGGTTCTTTATTGCATATACATTATTGAATGCGGTGTTCTATACAGCAAATAACATTGCATATTCAGCATTAACATCACTGGTAACAAAAAACAGCAGTGAACGTGTTCAGATGGGCTCGTTCCGTTTCATCTTTGCATTCAGTACAAGCTTATTGATTCAAACAGTTACGGTCGGTGCGGTAGATGCGCTGGGTGGAGGAGCAGAAGGCTGGAGAAACATTGCACTTATTTACTGTATCCTTGGTATCATTACCAATACACTTTCCGTATTTTCTGTAAAAGAGCTCTCAGAAGAAGAATTAAATGAAACAGGTGAAAATGATGCGCCAAAGGACGATAATTTAACATTAATACAGTCTGCAAAGCTGTTATTTAGTAATAAATATTATGTAATGATTAGCTGTGTTTATATCTTACAGCAGTTATATGGTGCGATGATAGGTGTGGGTATTTACTTCATGACCTATGTGCTTCATAACAAAAATCTGTTCGGTGTGTTTTCATGGGCTGTCAATATTCCGCTCATCATTGCACTTGTATTTACACCAAATTTAGTTGCTAAATGGAACGGAATGTACAAGTTAAATAAATATAGTTATTTGTTAGCAACAGCAGCTCGTCTTGGGGTAGTAGTAGCAGGCTACATGGGAAGTATTCCTTTGATGCTTTTATTTACAGCAATTGCAGCATTAGGACAGGGACCATGGCAGGGAGATATGAATGCAGTGATTGCGAACTGCTCAGAATATACATACCTAACAAAAGGAAAAAGAATCGATGGTTCCATGTACTCTTGTACCTCGTTAGGTGTAAAAATTGGAGGTGGTATTGGTACAGCACTTTCAGGATGGATGCTTGAGTTAAGTGGATTTATAAATGGTGATACGGCAGCTCAGCCGGACAGTTGCATTAAAATGATGTATTTTATGTATCTGTGGCTTCCATTTATCCTTGATTTACTTATCACCATCATTCTTTCCTTCATGAATGTGGAAAAGGCAAACAAAGAATTAAAAGAAAACAGATAGTATAAAAAATATAGCCTCTGGAGTTTTAAAACTTTAGGGGCTATATGGAAAGTGAGGAGAATATGAAAGCAGATATCAAATGGTTAGATAATCCGGAAGTATTCCGGGTAAACCAATTAGCAGCACACAGTGATCACAATTATTATGTGAAGTATGAAGATTTAAAAGAAAATGAGAATCATTTTACCCAGTCGTTAAATGGAATGTGGAAATTCTGTTTTAGTCGGAATGCCAAAACAAGACCGGAAGGTTTTTATAAGCCGGATTGTAAAACGGATGAATGGGATGAAATTATGGTACCTGGGCATATAGAATTAGCAGGGTATGATAAAATCCGCTATATCAACACGATGTATCCTTGGGAAGGATGGGATTATAGAAGAGGAGCTTACAGCATCGAAGGTGCAGGAGATGGTGCCGGGATGTTCAGCGAAGCAGTCTATAATCCGGTAGGTTCTTATATCAGAAAATTTGATTTGGATGAAAATCTGTTAGGAAAACGAATCAGCATTTGTTTTGAAGGCGTAGAACAGGCAATGTATGTGTGGCTGAATGGAGAATTTGTAGGTTATGCAGAAGACAGCTTTACCCCATCAGAATTTGATTTGACACCTTATATCAAAGAAAAAGGAAATGTGCTGGCAGTTGAAGTACATAAAATGAGTAGTGCAGCATTTTTAGAAGATCAGGATTTCTTCCGTTTCTTCGGTATTTTTAGAAATGTATCTTTAAAAGCAAAACCGGATGTGCATGTGGAAGATTTGTGGCTTCAGCCAATTTTAAATTCCGACAATAAGAGCGGAACATTTATGGCTGACATTAGAATATCTTCGGTTCATAATGAGAAGTTTAAGGTAAACGTTATTTTAAAGGATATTAATGGAAAAGTAGTTTTAACAAAACAGGCTGACTTAACTTGTGCAGGTGAAGAAATAACTGCAAAGTTAGAGGCAGATATGGAACAGATAAATGTCTGGGATAATCACACACCATATCTTTACAGTGCATATGTGGAGGTTGTGAGTGAAAAAGGAGAATTATTAGAAGTTGTACCTTACGAGGTTGGATTCCGTAGAATTGAAATTATTGATAAGGTAATGTACTTAAATGGCAAACGTCTTGTACTTTTGGGTGTGAATCGTCATGAATGGAATCCTAGAACCGGAAGATGTATCGGTATGGAAGAAATGCAGTCAGATATGGAATGTATTTTGAAAAATAATATTAACTCTGTAAGAACCTGTCATTATCCGGATCAGATTCCGTGGTATTACATGTGTGACAAAAATGGTATTTATTTAATGTCAGAGACAAACCTTGAAAGTCACGGTTCTTTCCAGAAATTAGGTGCAATCGAACCTTCCTGCAATGTTCCGGGTTCTGTTCCACAATGGAAAGAAGCGGTAATTGACAGAGCAAGAACTAATTTTGAAACTTTTAAAAATCATACATCTATACTGTTCTGGTCATTAGGAAACGAATCCTATGCAGGAGATGACATTGAGGCTATGAATATTTATTTTAAAGAGAAAAATGATGGACGTTTGGTACATTACGAAAGTTCTTTCTATAACAGAGCCTATGAAGATACGATTTCTGATATGGAAACCCGTATGTATGCAAAACCACAGGAAGTAGAAGAGTATCTGAGCAATCATCCAAAGAAACCATATATTTTATGTGAATTTATGCATGATATGGGTAACTCTATGGGTGGACTTGGATCATACATGAAGTTAATTGATAAATATGAAATGTATCAGGGAGGATTTATCTGGGACTTTATCGATCAGGCAATTTATGTAACTGATGAAGTAACAGGTCAGCAGGTTCTACGTTACGGTGGAGATTTTGATGACAGACCAGCAGATTATGAGTTTTCAGCAAATGGTATTGTATTTGCAAATCGTATAGAAAAACCAGCAATGCAGGAA
>CAYYZV010000258.1:0-3199 GCA_964476275.1 uncultured Roseburia sp. | reverse complement strand
GACGGGTGGTCAAATGAATAAAACCATTTCCATATGTCTGTGAGATTTCCTGTATGGTGCTTAATACTTCTGCATTTAAGTAACCGCCCGGAACACGGATTCTGGATGCTCCAATTCCACGCTCCTTGGAAACGCGGAACGCATTTTTCTTTAATTTTTTTGTATTAATATCTAATCCCATTCCGACACCTCCTAATCGATTAATTCTTTTCCGTCCACATAATTAAATACCGGTCCATCAAGGCAGATATAAGTAGAACCAATCTTACAATGACCGCACTTGCCAAGTCCGCAGCACATTTTTCGCTCATGAGAAATCCAGATATTCTCTTCCGGAACACCTAATTTCAAAATTTCCATTACTGTGAATTTAATCATAATTGGCGGTCCAACACAGATAAATGCCGTATTATTAATATCTTTAAATTTCAAATCCGGAATATATTTTGTAACCATTCCTACAGGACCTTCATAATCTTCCGGTGCTGTATCCACTGTTTTAATTACATTTATCTTCTCATTCCAAAATTCAAAATCTGATTTAAACAGGACATCTTTTGGTGATTTAAAACCTGCTATTAATGTGGTATTTACTGCTTCATCTATATGATGAGCAAAATAGTCTACAACACCTCTTACCGGAGAAAGTCCCGTGCCACCGGCAATAATAAAAAGCTCTTTGTTCTTGTAATTATCAATGGAAAATCCATTGCCATAAGGTCCACGGATAAAAAGCTGATCGCCTACATAATTTTCAAAAATCTCATTTGTAACTTTACCTACACGACGAATGGTAAAATCCACAGTACCTTCACCAATACCGCTTACAGAAATTGGTGCTTCGCCATACTTCGGAATGGAAACTTCAAAAAACTGCCCCGGTTTCGCAGCGCCATCAAATGTCATGCGAAATGTATACTCTAAATCCGTATGCCTGATTACTTCTTTAATGGTTGAAAGCTGGGGAATGTAATGATTTGTCATATTTCACTTTCCTCCTTTGCCAAACGATTGATACAGTTAGAATAGGAAATATATTCCGGACAGACATCGTCACAGCGTCCACATCCAACACACATTGGATAACCAAAGCGTTTTTCATAATCATAAATCTTATGCATTACCTTAAAACGCATTCTCTCTCCCTGACTTTTACGGAATCCATGGCCGCCAGCCATCTCCGTGTAGCCATCAATCTGACAGGACGCCCATACTCTTCTTCTTTCGCCCACCTTTGCATTGTCTTTATAAAAGATATCCTGCATAGTAAAGCATGTACAGGTAGGACAGACAAAATTACAGCGTCCGCAGGCAATACAGCGGTCACCATATTCTTTCCAGATTTCCTTTGTAAAGCTTTCGTTGGAAAGATTTTTAGGAAGCGTTACTTTTTCTTTATTCTCTGTTACATAGTCCGGTGCCACATCTGCATTTTCTGCTTCTGCCATATCCGCTGCCAACGCATCCCATTTTAAATCCATTGTGACAACATCACCATTCACTTTAATATAAGCATCATACTGCTCGGCCTTGTTTGTACCCATACTTACACAAAAACCGGAATCACAGGTATTTTCACATCCCATAAGAATGAATTTCGCACGTTCTCTTATTCTTGCATAATAAAAATCCTCGAATCCGTTTTTCAGATAGATTTCGTCCAGACGTTTTACTGCATGAATGTCGCAAGCCCGCAAAAAAATCAAAATATCTTTTGTCGGCCCATTTGGAACCATTGTTTGATCTTCCGTAAAATAAAACAATGTTTCATTAATTGCCATCAGAACCTCTTTAAAAGAATAATCCGACTTTTTGTTCCATTCGATGTCATCTAAACGGCTTACTTTTCCATAGCGGATAATATCCGTATCAGTAAAGCAGCCTTCTCCCTCCATCAAAACAGGTGCAAAAATGTCATACTTTTCCGCCCATTGGCTGAAAATACCATTTGCCATTTTTCTTGATAATTGGTATCCCATATTTGACCCCTTTCTCCTAAACTGCATACTATTGTTAATATTTTATCAAATAAAAAAAGAAAATTCTGTGAGTTATATCACAGAATCTTCTTAAATTTAAAATATTTTTCATTCAATGTTTCCAAATCTATAAAATGCACTCAACTTATCTGCATTTATAATTACAATTCTTTTTTTCTTCACTTTTATCAGGCCATGTTCCACTAACGTCGAGCACACTCTCGACGTTGTCTCTCTTGGTACTCCAAGCATATCCGCCAAAAAAGTAATCGTCATATTGATATTTATTTCTCTGCCCTCTTCCACATCCATTCCAAAATCTCTGGAAAGTTTCCAAAGCTTCGATGCAAGCTTTCGTTCCAAATAAACGCTGCTCATTGTATTCTTCAACTGATGACTGAGCCGCCACATCTTTCTTTCCTGTGCTTCCAACACGTTTTCTGCCAGCTTAAAATCGACTGCCATTTGTTTTATAAACTCTGCAACAGGTATCACAAAAACTTTACTTTTTTCAAGCGTTTCGCAATATATAGAAGTCAGATGATGATTAAACACGTGCTCATTCAGCAGCGTATCCCTGCCAAAGACAAACAATATTTTTCGTTTCCCTTGATGAGTCAAATTGTACTGGATGGATTTTCCCGACAATTGAATATATACATGCGCTACTGGTTCTTTTCCTCTTATCAATACCGCTCCCTTTGAGTACTCATGAACTTTACCAGCCTTCCATAAATATTCCAACGTTTCAAGGGTCACTCCATTAAAAAGTGTCAGTTCAAGTAACGGATTCTTTTTTTCCATTTTATCTTTCATTTTCCCCTTTCCTTAAACAGAGCTGCCTATAAAATCTAAAGTGAATTTGTTTCACAATGCTTCCATTATCCATCTTTTCCGGATAAAGTTCAATACTATTTGTGAACTTTTTCACAAATTCTTTCTTCGTTACTGTTCAGTGGTCAACTTGAAAGATAAAACCGGATGGTCTAGACTTAAATCAGTCAGAATGACCCCCAACCTCTCACTTGCTTGTATCACATGAGTATCCGGAGCCACCGTTATATTCTCTCTGTCAATAAATTTCACATCTGTATACTGCTCCATCAGATATAACCAATTCCCTGAATCCGTGAAGTTAATTTATTCAAGGATTCGTAAAAGCCTGTGTTTTCAAGGCTTGCAATACATTTTTTGCATAATGTTACGATTCACCTGTTAGG
>CAYYZV010000257.1:0-3214 GCA_964476275.1 uncultured Roseburia sp. | reverse complement strand
TCCGTGATAAAGGTGGAAAAGACGTACTTTTATTCATCGATAATATTTTCCGTTTCACACAGGCAGGTTCTGAGGTTTCAGCGTTATTAGGACGTATGCCTTCAGCCGTAGGTTATCAGCCAACATTACAGACAGAAATGGGTGCTCTTCAGGAACGTATTACTTCTACAAAGAGCGGTTCTATTACATCTGTACAGGCTGTATATGTACCAGCGGATGATTTAACTGACCCGGCTCCGGCTACAACCTTCGCTCACTTGGATGCTACAACTGTATTGGAGCGTTCTATCGTAGAGCTTGGTATTTATCCGGCGGTAGATCCACTTGGTTCAACTTCCCGTATCTTAGACCCGCGTATCGTAGGTCAGGAGCATTTTGAAGTTGCTCGTGGTGTACAGGAAATCTTACAGAAATACAAAGAATTGCAGGATATCATTGCAATGCTTGGTATGGAAGAATTATCCGAAGAAGATAAGATTACTGTTAATCGTGCAAGAAAGATTCAGAGATTCTTGTCGCAGCCATTCTCAGTTGCAACACAGTTTACCGGCTTAGATGGTAAATATGTTCCAATCGGAGAAACAGTTCGTGGTTTCAGAGAAATCATGGATGGTAAGCATGATGATATTCCGGAAGGTTACTTCTTGAATAAAGGTTCTATTGATGAAGTTCGTGAAGCTTACAACGAAGCTCATAAATAAGAATGGTATTTATTTAAGTAAGGCAAATAAGGGAGGTCATTATGGCAGACGATAGTAGAATTTTTGGTGTAGAAATCATTACGCCGGACCGTATTTTTCATAAAGGTGAGGCAACAATGATTGAATTTAATACGGCTGCCGGTGAAATCGGTGTATATAAAAATCATATACCCCTTACTACTGTGCTTGCACCAGGTGTTGTAACTATTCATAAGGATGGCGAAGACAAGGTAATCGCAGCAGTACATTCCGGTTTTGCAGAAGTCCTGCCAGATAAAGTAACCCTTCTTGCGGAGGTTGCAGAGTGGCCGGATGAAATTGATGTAGAACGTGCACAGGCAGCAAAGGCCAGAGCAGAAGAACGTTTGGCAAATAAGACAGAGGAGTTTGATATAAAGCGTGCTGAGCTGGCATTGCGTAAAGCATTGGTTCGTATGGACATTGCTAAGTAGCTTGTCGGCGTAAAATAGATTGACAGAATAAAATAACTTTATGTGAAGGAAGCAGTTATGTGTGTCTGCCTTTATGGAGGGAGATGTGCATGACTGTTTTTTTCTTATGTTTTTTATTTATACAAATGCACACAAAGGCTGGTTTTGTGTTATACTTGAATTAGTGGAAAAAACGAAGATGAGGATAATTTATATGAAACTTTTATCAAAAAAATATTTGTATACATCAGGACTTGAGGAGGAGCAGTATAACTCTATTAAACCAGCTATTTATGAAGACAATAGGACAAAGTTAAATACTTTTTCTTTTTTGGGTGCAATATTTTTTGGCCTGATGTTTATCATTTCTTTTATATCGAATGTGATGGCTAACAATCGTATAACTTATATGGTAGGAATTTTGTCTTCGTTAGTCATTTTTTTATTGGCCAAATTTTCTAAGAAGATGGATCGCCTTGTAATCGTAGGGGTATATCTGTTTATGATACTGTTGTTTTGGGTTGGATTACAGTTGTCAATTGTTACAACACCTAATGAACGAACAGTAACATTTATTGCGGTGATGCTATTAGGTCCGATTGTTTTTAATGATAGACCAATACGAATGATAGGCTGTATTGGTCTTTTTACAATGGTTTTTATGGTTGCAGTTTTTCAGGTGAAGACTGGTTCTGTAAGAGAATCTGATTTGGTTAATGTATTTATTTATTCGATACTTAGTATGGTTGTAAGTACTTATATGACGATTATGAAATGTGAAAGGCATTTTGTGGAGCAGGAAGTAAAGCGCCTCAGCCGGACAGACGTTTTAACGGGACTTTACAATAGAAATGCTTTTACAGAACATACAGATGGTTATAATGTGAATAAGATGCCGGAGAATTTTACCGTCATATATTTTGACGTAAATGATTTGAAAGGTGCTAATGATAATTTAGGGCATGATGCAGGAGATGAATTAATTAGAGCAGCAGCGAACTGTATCAGAGATACATTCAGTGAAGTTGGAAACTGCTATCGTACCGGTGGGGATGAATTTATTGTTATTACAGAAGCAGTGGAAAAAGAAATTTCGAAATTGTGCCAATTGTTTGAAGAAAAGACAGAGAAGTGGACAGGACGAAAAGTAAAAAAGCTGCGGGTTTCTTATGGCTGTGCTTCTGTTAATGAATTTCCGGAGGCTGATTTTGCCGGTCTTCAAAAGGTTGCAGATGAGAGACTCTATCATAATAAACGGGCATTTTATTCGATAAAAGGGAATGATAGAAGAGGACAACGGATAACGAGTGAAAGTGAGTGCCGTTAAAACGGCAGAATGAGGGGCGGAATGATTTTTTATTTTGTACGGCATGGCGAGACAGATTGGAATGTGCAAAAGAAAATACAGGGAACGACAGATGTGCCTTTAAATGAAAATGGGCTTAGACAGGCAAAGGAACTGGCAGATAAGCTGGTACAGGAGAGGTATCAGATAGATCGCGTTTATTCGTCACCTCAGATTCGTGCACAGGTGACAGCACAGACAGCTGCGCGTGCATTAGGCAGAGTATGTGAGGTTGTGCCGGATTTGGCAGAAATGGATTTGGGTCGATGGGAAGGAGATAACTGGCCGAATATTGAAGCTGTTTATGGGGAAAAGTATCACTATTGGAATGCTCACCGCAGATATGTTCCGACACCTGGCGGCGAATGCTATAACGATGTTTTAAAGAGGGTTTTTCGGGCTTTGGAGCATATTATGAAGCAGGAGACAGGAAATGTGCTCATCTTGTCCCACAGTGCTATTATATTGTCGCTGCGATGCTATCTGGCAGGACTTTGCATGGATGATGAGACAATGCTGAAATATCGTGCGAAAAATGCAGAGGTAATAGAAATTGACGCAGAAGAAATAAAAAAGGCAATTAAGCGATTTGAGCGGGAAGAAAAAGAGAGAATATGTTAATAGATAATAAATGAAGTGATGAAAGGCGGAAAAGAAAATGGATTTTTTGAAATTAGCAGAAGAACGTTATTCTGTACGAAGCTTTACAGATAAGGCTGTGGCACAGGAGGATTTAG
>CAYYZV010000256.1:0-3259 GCA_964476275.1 uncultured Roseburia sp. | reverse complement strand
ACAGAGAAGCAGCCAGACAGGCTATGGAAGATATGGGCATTCTGCATCTGAAAGATAAACTATGTACAGAGATGAGCGGCGGCGAACTACAGATGGTGCTGATTGCCAGAGCATTGACCATCAATCCGCAAATGCTGGTGCTGGATGAGCCAGAATCCAATCTGGACTTTAAAAATCAGCTGATTATTCTTGAAACTATTAGGAATTTATCGAAAAAGCGGGGAATCTCAGCAGTGGTCAATACCCATTATCCGGAGCATGCGCTTAAAATTTCAGATAAGGCGCTGATTCTTAACAGAGAAGGTAGAAATATCTTTGGTAATGCGGAAGAAATTATCAATGAAGAAAATATGAGAAAAGCATTTTCTGTTCAGGTGTATATTGATAAATTTGTTTATTCGGAAAAAGAGTATAAGAGTGTTGTTCCGCTTTATCTTATTAATTAGGAGAAGAAATTTTGAAATTGATTACAGTTGCAGGTCCACATGCCTGTGGTAAAACTTCGGTCATTTTAAAGACTTCTGAATTACTGAAACAAAAAGGTCAAAAGACAGGTGTCGTAAAATTCGACTGTATCATGAGCAGTGACGATGAAATTTACGAAGATGCCGGGCTTTTGTGCCAAAAATATCTTTCGGGAAATACGTGCCCGGATCATTGCTTTGCCAGTAATGCAGAAGATGTTTTTAAATGGGGAGAGGACTCAGGTCTAGATGTCCTTATCATTGAAAGTGCCGGTTTGTGCGGCAGATGTTCACCTCACCTTAGAAATATTCCGGCAGTATGTGTCATTGACTGTTTGTCAGGAATTACAGCACCATATAAAATGGGACCAATGCTAAAATATGCTGATTACATCATTGTGACAAAAAATGATCTTATATCACCTGCAGAACGGGAGGTGTTCTTACACAATATCAATCTTGCCAATCCAAAAGCAAGGGTCACTTTTATCAATGGCTTATCCGGTCAGGGTGCGTATCGTCTTGCTGATTATATTACAAACTCAAGTGATATTCCTACTTTAACCGGAGCTTTCCTGCGCTTCACCATGCCGGCGGCAATGTGTACGTTCTGTTCTGGTCAGATAAAAATTGGCTCATCAGGAGCAGGAGGACGGATTAAATGGGGAAAATAATAGATGATAGTGCTTTTATGAATCAGGAAATAACAGAGATGATGCCTCTTTATGAGCTGTTTCAGTCATGTTCTGGGGTCAAAAGTTATTTTGAGGAGCATGGTATTGAACCTTTAAGCGAAAGCATGTCTCTGCAGGCTGTTACAGACTCATTAACTGACCATTGGTTAAGGGACCATGGGCTGGAACGAGGGCAAATTATTGCTGATATCCGTGGAATTTGTCATACAAAATCTTCAGTTCCTGAGTTTTGCGATGATGAAATCAGGCAGATTAAAGTCCGGGGCGGATATGATAAGGAGGGAAGAGCAGAACGGTTTTCTGTCAGCTTCCAGAGAGGCGAGACTGTCTGTATTTGTGGCCCGACAGGCTCTGGAAAAACCCGTCTTCTGGAAGATGTGGAATATATCGCCTGCGGTGACTCTCCTACTGGAAGAGTCATTGAAGTAAATGGAACAGTTCCCACAGAAGAACAGCGATTCTTTCTGGAAAGCAGACTATGTGCAAGACTTTCCCAGTCTATGAATTTCGTTCTAGAGTTATCCTGTCATGATTTTATTACCATGCATGCAAGATGTCGTAACAGCAGCATGTCTGATGAGGATATTTGTAACCTGGAAAAGGAGATTATGGACTGTGCAAATTCACTGGCAGGTGAGAAATTTCATCTGGATATGATGATTACAGAGCTGAGCGGGGGACAGTCCCGTGCGCTGATGATTGCTGATTTGGCGTATATTTCCAATGCACAGGTGATTTTGATTGATGAGCCGGAAAATGCCGGAATTGACAGGGATGATATTTTGGCTCTGCTTTCCTCAAAGGGAAAAATAGTTTTGGTATCAACTCATGACCCGTTGATTGCACTTTCCTGCAAAAAACGAATCGTGATTAAAAATGGAGGAATCGAAGCAATCCTTGAGCGTACTGAAACAGAAAAACAATTGCTTGCTGTTCTCAGACAGCGCGATAATGAGCTGAAGGAAATCAGGAATCTTTTGAGAGAGGGAAAACGTGCAGATGAAAAATATGTATAGTATATGGGCAGAACTCCCAAGTCCCTTAAAAACAGAATTCCGTAATCTGTTTCAGAGCTATGCGTCCCATATTTATGAGCGGAATGGTCTGGTGCTGACTTCCTATGTTCCATCAGAGATGGGCGGCAATATGCCAGCTGAGGATTATCTGGTTCATATGAAAGAAGAGCAGCTGCCACAATGTTATATCACGCAAAGCTTTGGTGAATGTTCCCATAGCAGATTTATTAGCAGATTTCTGGATCACAGAATCTATAAGGAACCTGAGATATTCGGTTATTTCCCTGAATTTATGGCTGTTGATCTTAAAAGACTTGGAAGCCGTCCTGTTCCAGAATCTTATGAGCAGCTTTGTCTGGAGGATTATAAAGGAGAAATCTGTCTGATTGGAAGTCCGAAAATTCCAGATCCGATGGCTGCGCTTTATATTTATCGGAAGCTGGGTGAAGAGGCCATGATTCAGTTTATAAAAAATATTGGAAACTTTGCTTCCCCAGTAGATACAATTCGCCATATAGGAAAATCAACAAATGAATTTGGTTCCATTTTTATTATGCCGTCACTTTTCGCATCTGTATGTGCAGATAAAAGACATGCGGCAGTTATTATTCCCAAAACAGGAGTTATAGCAGAGCCAATGATTTTTATGGAGCATAAAGATGCTTGTGTGGGCAGTTATATCAGAGAATTTCTGTTCTCGAAGGAAATGAAATCTATGCTGGAAAATAAGCAGTTTGTGTTTGCAGACAACAGTTTACAGAAAATCGACATGCTTTGTCAGAAAAGCATCTATCCGGAATTAGAAACGGTATATTCTCATATGACGAGTTATTTTTATAGAAAAAGAGAGAAAAGATAGGGATAGACTGAAAAAGAAGGAAAGTTTGTTGTAGGAGCAACGGACGAAGCGGAAGAAGGTAAGACCATGGGAGCTATAATGAATAGGAATCTATATCCCCCATTTGAAATGGGGGGCCGAGGCAAAGCCGTAGCGTTGCGTAGAGTACCAATAAAAAACCTCCTATGCTACAATGATATTGGTTTCGCAGGCCATATCAAAAAGCAGAGGAGGTATCCAATATGG
>CAYYZV010000255.1:0-3280 GCA_964476275.1 uncultured Roseburia sp. | reverse complement strand
ATTCTCTTTCAAGAACTTCTAATTCAGCAAGACGGGCTGCATTTGCACTAACCTGTGCTTTTACAGCTTCTGCCTCTTCTTTCTTGCCCTGTCCCATTAAAGCACCAATCTGCTTCGAAAGCTTATTTCTGCTTGCACGAATTTCATCTGCTTCCTGCTTTGTCTTTCTTGCCTGTGCATCCAGTTCGATTACCTCATCTACCAATGGTAATTTGTGATCCTGGAATTTCTTTTTGATGTTTTCTTTTACTGCTTCCGGATTTTCTCTTAAAAACTTTAAATCGATCATTTCTATCCTACTCCTTATATCTTTTATTTGCGGTATACCTATGTGTATATCTGCGGAACATTTTCATTTACAAAACACCTCTCAGACATGATTTTCTGTAAACAAAAAACCTCTCATCCCATACACATAAACCATTTACATGTATGGGACGAAAGGTTACATTCTTCCGCGTTGCCACCCATTTTGCCAAACACTTCTATATCCTGTTAAAATGTCTGACCTCTTCATAACGCAGGATAAGGGCTGCGATCCCGTGGCTTTCACCACTGACTCCGAAAGTGGAAAGATTCTTCTTCTGTATCAGTTCGCACCACACACTGACTCTCTGTAACAGTCTCCAAATCGTAGCTTTCATCATAGCCAAATTTGAAATTATTATAACCTCATTATTTCCAAAAAGCAAGGCAAATATTTACAATTGTGCCGCCCGATTATTTTACCTCATAAAATAATTCTATAATAAGTGCATTCAAGGCGTCGGTATCCAGATGATATTCCTCATAGGTTCCTGTCCAAATCTGTTCACCCGGAAGCGTATACATATTTCCCTCAGAAAAATCGCATCCCATTATCTCTGATACCAAAAAAACGATTTCCTCTACTGTAATACTGGTTTCCATGTTCTCTTCTAACACCTCAAGGCAACGGAACGGAAGTGTCACATCTTCTTTTAATGCTTCCTTTGCTTTTTCAAAATATGCCAGCATATACTGTTTCAAACGATGATTTCTTTTATATGCACTGCCCGCCTCTGTTTTATCTCTTCCACGGATATAATTTTCCAACAAATTGCCAGACAAATGTACCGTTGCACCCTTTTCAAATGCCGGATTATACAACGTGTAATCTTCATCCATTGTAATATCCACACCGCCGACTGCTTCATTTAAGTTCCACAAACTATACACATTAATCGCCGCATATGCATTAATAGGAATTTCATTGAACAGGGCGGATACCTGCTGCATCATTAACTCTGCACTTCTTTTCATTCCGTCTCCATACGCATACTGCAGCGTTATCTGTCCCCGCATTGAACCCAAATAATAACCGCTTGCATGATACATTTCCAGTATCACCATAGTATCTCTTGGAATCGTGATAACCCGCACCTCATCCTTTTCCAAATCCAACGACATCAAAAAAATCGCATCTGCCTGACCAACACTGTTATCTGCATCGTTCCGTACAGCCATCTGCTCTTCTTTATCAACACCCATGCAAAGAATATTTACTAAATTTTTTTTATAAGTATACTGTTTGCCCTGATATAACATCGTTCTATGTGCTGTCTTTTCCTCTGTTCCTTCCTGCTCCAAAAGATTTTTACTCAGAGTCGCTTTCCCCTGTATATAATTAACTCCTATTGCAGCAACAAAAAACACCAACAGACTAGCAATTATAATTAATACATTGCGCAAAGTCTTTTTACTTTTCATCACTCGCTACCTCTTGTCCATAATGATTTCCACAGCTATTGCTGCATCTTCATTGTCCTGCAAAAACCTGCCAACACACCATGATCATTTCCCAGATGGCTTCATACTTTCCCGAATCACTCTTGTCACATTTCCAAAAGCAATTTTTTCAATCACATCATCGCTTAATTTCCTGCGATGCAGCTCATCAAAAAGCATTTCCATCCTTGTACAATCTGTCAGTTCAAATTCACCGTCAATTCCATCAAAGTCTGAACCTATTCCTACGCACTCCACACCGCCGATTTTTATAAAATGCTCCACATGGTCACACATACGGCTGATGCGGCTGTAATGGTCATTCTGATCCATATTTAAAAAAGTAGGTTCAAAATTAATTCCTGCAGCGCCTCCTTTTTCTGCCAGAATACGAATCATATCATCTGTCAGATTTCTGGTAGACGGAGATAAAGCTCTGCAATTTGAATGGGATGCCACAAATGGCTTTTTCGTAAGCTCTGCCACATCATAAAAGCCTCCATCTGAAAGATGTGACACATCTATCAGCATCCCCAGTTCATTCATATAAGAAATCGCCTCTTTTCCAAAATCTGTCAGTCCCATCTGCATCAAATTCCTATCCGAAGAATGATTTTGACCAAAGCAATTCGGATCATTCCACGTCAGTGTCATTAACCCCACACCCATATCATGAAATTTTTTTAAATTTTCCATTTTTCCACGGACTGCATAACCATTCTCCATTGTCAAAAAAGCAGATATCTTACCATCCTGCAGGTTTTCCTGCATCTCTTCATAAGACTGTGCAAAAGCCATTCTATTTTCATTCTCTTTTAGTGTTTTTATAAAAATTTCTCTCATTCCTTCTAAAAGCACTTCATGTTCAGGCATTTTATCCAGCCCATACCAGCCGGGTACATCCCGCTGTGGTACAAACATTGCAAAAAACTGTGCACCCGCTCCCGCCTTTATAAGGCGCTCTATATCTAACATAGAACCTTCCAGACTTGTGATTGTCTCCTTATGCTGTGCCATTCCTATTCCTAAGGTATCACAATGCATATCAATATATCTCATAAAAGCGTCTCCTTGATTTTTAGAATCATAACCTGTCTGATAATAATTTAGCTCACGATTTTAATTAAATCGCGAGCTAATCCTCTAATTCGTAACCCAAAAAAGAATATTCAATACGTATCCGACCAAGCAAATCCATGCCTGCTTTCTGTAACTAATACAGGATACTGCTGAAAAAACTGTAATACCAAATGGCAGCAATACTGCTATAAATTTCGGAACATTCGGTGCACCGGTACTAAAAGCTGCCGGCTGTGTCGCTACTGATTCCGGTAAAATCTGCCAACTGATAATTGCAAATATAACTGCAACCACGATTGCAGCTGCTGCAATCATTGTATTTACTCTCTTTTCCGCTGGTGATACCGGCGGTAATCCCTGACCTGTCATATATGTACCTCTCATTTCCTTAAACATAATAATATATAAATTATATCCTAAATTGTTACATTTGTACAATCTTTTCTTCATTTTA
>CAYYZV010000254.1:0-3305 GCA_964476275.1 uncultured Roseburia sp. | reverse complement strand
TTGTCCCATATTCATCAATTTATTCTCCATACCATTATGACTCCTTTCACTTCGTTGTATTATCCTATAATTATTATTTGATATTTTATCATACATGCATTACTAACTATTTTTTAACTACAGCAGTTTTTCCTCGGAACGCAATGCCGATTTTAACCACATTATCAACACCAAAACTGGATAGCTCTGCATCGTATTTCTTATCATCTATCTGCTTCAGTGCTTCTTCTGCAAGTACGTTAAGATCAACCTTTTCATCTTTTGTATACTTAAATTCATAGATAAAAGCAGGAATCGCTTTCACTCTCGGAATCAGCATAATATCAAATCTTCCAAGGCCAGATTCTCTGTTAGAACGTACTTGGTATCTATTACTTAGTACTGCACACAAACCTAACATCATTCCATGGTAGAATCCTTCATTTGCCGTATCAAAAGAAGAAATACTTTCTACCATAAAATTATCAAGCTGTTTTTGTAATTTGTCAGTATCTCCAGAAAAAATTGCTTGTGAGATAGAGATTGCAGCAACATTTTGGTTAGTCTTATTAAGCACTTCTTTTTCATATACATAGGAAATCTCTTTATTTGGTATTCCTACTTCGCACATATAATTCCCGTCATGCTGAGGGTAAATCTTGGATACTCTCAAATATCCTGCCACAAGTAAAAAACTATAAATACTATATGGATTATTCTGTACTTCCGGATAAATTACACTGGTATCAACAAACGTCGTAATATTATCACCCGATAAAAGTCTATGCAAGTCTTCTGTGATTTCCGGTGTTGCACAGGCAATCACTTCTCCGACAATATCGTTACTGCCCGTTGACTGCCAAAATGCCTTTGGAAAACAGCTATTTTCAATATAATTAATCACTGACCACGGATTAAAAATTTCTGTCTCTCCAAATAAATATCCATCATACCATTCACAGACTTCTTCATATTTATCATTAGCATCATAGTATTTAAGCATTTCTTGTACTTCAACTTTTGTAAAGCCAAAGTACTGACTATATTTTCTGTCCAGAATCGAATAAATCGTAATGTTGTTGAGTCCGCTGAAAATGCTTTCTTTTGCAACACGCAAAATACCTGTCATAAATCCAAACGCAAGAGATGGATTATCTTTCAGACCACCGGAGAATAGATTTCTCATGAAATTTACAACATCCTGATAAAATCCGCATATGTGTCCTTGCTGAATCGGCGTATCGTATTCATCTATAATAATGATAGCCTTCTCTTCATGATGTTTTGCAAGAAGACGAGACAAAAGTTCTAGAGACATTTGGCACTCTACACTTCCAACTTCTCCCCTTGCGATTTTTGTAAATTTTTCTTTTTCGTAAATGCTTAATCTATCACTGGTTTCTAACTCAACATGACGCTGATATTCTGTTATGATCAATTCTTTCATCTGCTTAAATGTATCTTCCCAAGAGGAACATTTCACATCTTTAAAAGAAAGGAATATCACAGGATATTTACCTTGATAAGAAGAGTACGATTCACCGCACTTCCAGATCATTTTGTCTTTAAAATAAAACGAAGTATCCTCATCTGTCTTTTCAAAGAACACACGGAGCATATCCATGTTCAAAGTTTTTCCGAAGCGTCTCGGTCTGGTAAACAAAGAAACCATCGGTCTATTGTCCAGAAAATCACGAATCAAAAGAGTTTTATCAACATAGTAATACTCTTCTACTGCCATTTTAAAATCAGAAATCCCGATTGGAAGTGGTTTTCTCTTGTTTTCAGGCATATCTATTTCTTTATCTGTTGGAATCATCCATGCGCGACCTCTTTTCACTGCTCCTGGAATCTCTCCATTTTTACACATTTGCTGAATTCTGCGGACAGAAACACCCATCTGCAAAGCAGCTTCATTTACACTTAAATATCCCACGCTGACACCTCCCATTTCGTCTTTATTATATTATATCCATTTAAACGAAATTTATCAATGTTTTGTTTCGTTTATTTCTGTTAATAACGAAAACATTTTCGTTTTTGCGAAGCATAAGTTTTACCAACTATATAACATATCATCCTCTCATTAAGCAAAGAACAACTAAAATTAGCAAACTGATTTAGCTCCTTATTTTGCTTATTTCATTGTCTTCGCCAACGAAGTAAGTAATGCTGCCATCTCCGGATTCGAAAGAACCTTTACCAGCAGTTCTGCATCTACTCCTTCCGGAATTGTCATCACATTCTCTCCTTCATCATTCTTCCTAAGCTGAGGATCCAGATCTCTCTTTCCGTAGAAAGCATCTTCAAACATTTCTGCATTCCTTCTTCTGTCATCATCAATGATATGAGAATACACGTCTGTAACCATGTTGACCTGGGCATGACCGGAATCTCCCTGAACAGCTTTGATATCCCCACCATTTAACTTGAGTTTGTAGGTAACACTGGTATGACGTAAACTATGAAATACCACCGGTGGAAGATTGTGTTCCTCGATTAGTTTCTTAAACGAATTTCGAATCGCACCATCTCCTACTGGCAAACCATATGTAGTTGCCATCACAAGATTATAATTCATATACTCATCACCCAAAATATCTTTCAATTTTTCCTGCTCTTTTTTCCATTCAACCAACTGGTACGCTACCGTTCTAGGAAGAAATACTTTTCTCACACTGCTCTCTGTTTTTGGTGTTTTCAAAACAAGGACCGTTTTGTTTTTCTTGCTTTTTTCAGGGAACACGAGCATTACGTCTTTTCCATCCAGTTCCACCAATGCTTCTTTATCCACTCGCTGCGCTTCCTTATTAACATAGATAAAAGCTCTATTTGCCGCAATCGCTTCCTGAGAAATATCTACACAATCCCACGTTAAACCTAGGACCTCCCCCATACGTAAGGAACAGGAAAATGCAAGGTTGATTGCCAAGCGAAGTCTTTCGTCTTCACAAACATCTAAAGCATACATCACTGTTTCTGCAGTCCAAATATCACGCTCTTTCTTCTTCCATTTCGGAGTTAAAGCATTAGTTGCCGGATTTTTGTCCATCAACTCCCATTTTACTGCCTGCTGAAATGAACTTCGCAGTAATTTATGTACATCTCGAACAGCACTTGGAGAAATATGAGCCTTTCCTTTTTTAGAAATCGGATTGATATGCCCCGGCATTTCTAACATTCTCTGATAGAATTTTTCTAAAAATCTGGTGTTGATGTCATTCAGTTTTGTATCTCCAATCAGTGGAACAATATAGTTATTTATCAGAGAAACATTTTTCGTGTAATTGGATAAGGTCCAATGTTCTTTTCCATACATCGGAACA
>CAYYZV010000253.1:0-3310 GCA_964476275.1 uncultured Roseburia sp. | reverse complement strand
ACATGATTTATCAGGAAGGTATCTATGTAGGATACAAATATTATGAAACACGTTACGAAGATTATGTAATGGGTACTGGTAATGCCGGTAACTACAACTACAATGATGATGTAGCATTCCCATTCGGTTATGGTTTAAGCTATACAACATTTGAATACAGCGATGTTACATTAGCTTATGATGCAGCTACAACAACATATACAATGAACGTAACAGTTACAAATACTGGTGATGTTGCAGGTAAAGAAACAGTTCAGATTTATGTATCAAGCCCATATACACAGTATGACATTGATAATAAAGTAGAAAAAGCAACTGTTCAGTTAGTTGGATTTGACAAGACAGAAATGCTTGATCCAGGTGCTTCTGAAACATTATCTATCGCAATTGATGGCGATTATGTAGCAAGCTATGACGCTTATGGTGCAGGCACATACATTATGGATGCCGGTGATTACTATTTCACAGCGGCTACAGATTCTCATAATGCAGCAAACAACGTATTAGCAGCAAAAGGCTATACAACAGCTGATGGAAAAATGGATACAGAAGGTAATCCAGCATTAGTTGCAGTATGGAACAATCCGGCATTAGATACAACAACTTATGCTGTAAGTGATGCAGGTACAGAAATTACAAACAGATTAGAAGCTTCCGATCCTAACATGAATGATGAAATCGACGATATTGTTTACTTAACACGTAATGATTGGGTAGGCACAATGCCTAGCGTAGAAAAGACAATTAAGATTGCATTAAATGATTACTTAGTACAGGCATTGCAGGATCAGCAGTATAAGACAGATCCGACAAATAGAGATGAAATGCCAACACTTGGTGCAGACAATGGCTTAAAGCTTTTTGATATGGTTGGTCTTGATTATAACGATCCTAAGTGGAATGATTTATTAGACCAGCTGACATTTGATGAAATGGTTACCCTTATCGGTGACTCATTCCATTGGACAATGCCAATTAAATCAATTGAAGCTCCTGGTACTCGTGATGAAAACGGTCCTCAGGGCTTAACAGTAGCATTATTCGGCAGTCATCTTGGTGTAGAGACAACAGCGCTTACATCAGAAGACGTATTAGCAGCTACATTTAATAAAGAATTAGTATATGCAATTGGTAACATCGTAGGTAATGACTGTTTAGATGCAGAAGTAACCTTCCTCTATGGACCTGGCGCAAACACACACAGATCTCCATACGGCGGACGTAACTTTGAGTACTATTCAGAAGATTCTTTCCTTTCATCTGAAATTGGTAAATACGAAGTAAAAGGTATTGAAGATAAGGGTGTATTCGTAGTATTTAAACACTTTGCATTAAATGACTGTGAACAGGATCGTATTGGTCTTGGTGTATGGCTGAACGAACAGGCAGCTCGTGAAATCTACTTAAGAGCATTCCAGGGTGGTTTGGAAGATTCTGAAGCAGGCGGTAACGGCGTAATGATGGCTTATACTCGTTGGGGTGCACAGTGGTCAGGTGCTAACGCAGGTCTTGTAAAAGGCATTTTGAACGAAGAATGGCAGTGTAATGGTCTCCAGATTACAGACAACGTATTAAATACGATGGTAAATGGTATTGACGGTGTAATGGGTGGAACTACTACTTACGACTCAATGCTTGCATTCATGATTACAGGCAAGGATGGCCTGGCAGGTTATGAAGGTGATCCGGTTGCAATTGCAGCTATGAAAGAAGCATGTCACCACAACTTATATGCAATTGCTAATTCACAGGCTATGAACGGAATTGGACCGAACACAACAATCAAAGAAACACAGCCAATTGTTTTCACGGTTATTATGATCTTTGCTTGTGGTTTTGCGTTCTTGTGCTTCTTATCAATTATATTATTTATTATTATGAAATTAAAATTCAAAAAGACAGAAGCTTATAAAAATTATCAGGCTGCAAAAGCTGCATACAAAGCTTCAAAGTAATTTAGAAACTATTTAGAGTCAAGGCAGTTTTGCAGCAGCGAAGCTGCCTTGGCAGATAAGGCTGGCTCTGAATGGTTTAGTCGAAAGGAATGAGAAAATATGAGTCAGGAAAATTCAAACTCAGGACTGAATAGGGCGAAGATGTACCAGCTCGCTTTATTCCCGATGAATAATGGTGCAACAAACGTTTATTATGTATTGATTTTGTCTTACATTGCTACTTTTGGTAACAATATTCTTGGGATTGCAATGGTATTTGCATCTGCCATGGTTACCGGTATGCGTGTATTTGACGCAATCACAGACCCGATTATTGGTGCGCTTATGGACCGTACCAATGGTAAATTCGGTAAATTCCGTCCATTTATGGTACTAGGTAATGTTATCATGGCATTTTCTGTATTTATGCTGTACTGTATCTGTCCGGCAATTCCAGAAGGTCAGATGTGGCTTCGTTATGCAGCATTTATTGCTTTATATGCTGTATGGGTAATTGGTTATACATTCCAGACATCTGTAACACGTTCTGCACAGAGTGTACTTACAAACGACCCAAAACAGAGACCATTGTTTACAATTTTCAATACAATTGGTTCTATGGCTGGTATGGGTCTTATGCAGTTCTTAGCACCAATCGTTCGTTCGAATGTCGCTGACTACGATAAGGCTGAATTTTATCAGTTCTTAACACCAATCGGTATTGTTGTATCGATTGTACTTACCATTCTTGCGGTTGTTGGTATTTGGGAAAAAGATAATGCAAAATATTTTGGTATCGGCGGAACACAGGAAAAGACAAAGGTTTCCGAATATGTGTCTATTATCAAGGCAAATAAACCATTACAGAGACTTATGGTTGCAGGCGGCGGCTGTAAATTGGCATTATCGATTGCAACAAACTTAACAGTTCTTTGTATGTTATACGGCTGTATGATGGGTAACTACGACGGATTATACTTACCAATGATGGTACTTGGTTATGTATTCTCTGTTCCATTCTTTATGCTGACTGTTAAGACATCACAGAAGGAAGGTCAGAAAGCATCTTTAATGAAATACGTAGGCGTAGCTCTTATCTGCTATGTAGGTGTATTAGTACTTCTTCTTATGTGGAAACCTGGCAATCCGGCAGTGAACTTAAGTATTCTTGGTGACAGCGGACTTTCTATTAACCTTTATACAATTGCCTTTATTCTTTGCTTTGGTATTGGTTATGGTGCTTACTATGCGACAGCAGATATGCCTATTCCAATGGTAGCGGACTGTTCTGACTACGAAACATTCCGTTCCGGTAAATACATTCCGGGTATCATGGGTACCTTATTCTCATTAGTTGATAAATTAGTATCTTCTTT
>CAYYZV010000252.1:0-3312 GCA_964476275.1 uncultured Roseburia sp. | reverse complement strand
ATTTATGCGGTTTTTCGGCTTAACCAAAGTATCTGTTTAATAAGCCTTCAAATGCTTTTCCGTGTCTTGCCTCATCCTTAGCCATTTCATGCACTGTATCATGGATAGCATCTAAATCAGCAGCCTTTGCTCTCTTAGCAAGGTCAAATTTACCAGCTGTTGCACCGTTTTCAGCATCAACTCTTAACTGTAAGTTCTTCTTTGTAGAATCTGTTACAACTTCACCTAATAATTCAGCAAATTTTGCTGCATGTTCTGCTTCTTCCCAAGCAGCTTTTTCGTAGTATAAACCGATTTCTGGATAACCTTCTCTGTGAGCTACACGAGCCATAGCAAGGTACATACCTACTTCTGAACATTCACCTTCAAAGTTTGCTCTTAAATCAGCAAGGATATCTTCGCTGACACCTTTAGCAACACCTACAACGTGTTCAGCAGCCCATGTTCTTTCGCCAACCTGCTCTGTAAATTTATCTGCGCCAACTTTACAAACTGGACAGACTTCTGGAGCTGCATCTCCTTCATGAACATAACCACATACACTGCAAACATATTTAGACATAATTTTTTCTCCTTTATTTTTTAATAATAGTAACTGTTATTAATTTTAAAACAAAAAATATATAATGTCAAGAGCTTTTCGGCATTTTATATTTTTTACAGTCAGAACATTTTCCAAAAAAGTAGGCAAAGTGCCCTTCTATTTCGCCATCGAAATCCTGTCCTGCCAGAACATTAATATGTTCCAGCCCGCTTACCTTTAAGTCAGATACTCCGCCACAGCAGGTACACATAAAGTGATAGTGCGGCTCCGGGCGGCCATCAAAGCGGTCAGGTCCATTGCCGGTGGCAATTTTCTGGATTTCACCAATCTCAGCCAAAAGAGCGAGATTCCGATAAACCGTTCCTAAACTGACATTAGGAAATTCATCTTTAATTCCCAGATAAACGGTTTCAGCAGTAGGATGATCATAGCGCATTGCGAGAAAATTTTTAATGGCTTCCCGCTGCCGGCTATATTTTAGCATGTTGCTAATCCTTTCTGATAAAAATAGTAACTGTTACTGATTTCATTATATTTACAGGAAGCTGTTTTGTCAATATATTTTTAAAAAATTTCAGTATAATTAAAAAATAACTGACATATACATTACTGAGAACGGAGTGAACAGTAAAGAATGGAGGCAGGGGGATGGCAGGTATACAGCGTTTTATTACATATATATATGCGTATGAGAATGGCGAAAAAATGAATAATGCCGGATATGCAAAAATTGAAACCCGAGGAAAAGAAGGACGAGTAGAAATACATTTTATCAGCGGGGGAGCTTCTGGAAAAGGTGAAGCAGCATTTTTGTTGGTACAGGGTGGAAAGATAATAGAGATTCCACTGGGGGAAATCCGAGTGGAAAATGGCAGAGGAATCGGAAGATTTGTTTTTCAAACAGAAACATTAAAAGATACAGTAATTCCATTTGATAAGATAGATGGAATTGGAGTGACAGATTCAAATAAACAAAGGTATATGAGTTTTTGGAAGGATGTGGACGTCCCAAAAACCCAATTTATGATTTATGAAGAAAAAGCTTGGATTGAAGAAAAATCTGAAATCAAAGAAGCAGAGAAAGAAAAAATAGAGGAAGCAGAATTAGAATCTCTTCACAGCATGGAAATTCCCATGCGGAATGTGTTTCCTGCTTATAGCATGGAGGATATTTGGCATGGCATGAAAAAAGGGCGTGACTGTGTAAAATTTGGACGGAATATATGTGCACTGCAAATTGAGTTAAGTGATTTGCGGGAACTTCCGAAAAAACACTGGTATTTAGGAAATAACAGTTTTTTACTGCATGGATTTTTTAATTATAAATATCTGCTTTTTGGAAAGCTTCCAAATGGAAAATGGTTTTTGGGTGTTCCCGGTATCTATGAGCGTCAGGAACGAGTGATGGCCTCTGTCTTTGATTTCGCAGGTTTCCTGCCACTAATCGAGAGAGAGCAGGAAAATACTCCGTTAGAGGAGCAGTTTGCAGATGAAACTGCTCGGGGACAGCAGGGAGTCTGGTATCACATACTGGAAGAATAATTCAGTAAGGAAAAGCGCAGGTGATCCTGCCATTTTCCTTGTATACAGATGCATTCGCGCTCGACCCCTTCTTCTTCAAAAAAAAGACTTTTCAAAAGTCTAATAGAAGCGATATTTTCAGGCATAACGCGGGCATATACCCTATGAAGTCCCAGTGCGGCAAAGGCAATGGAAACAGCCATGGCTGCGGCTTCTCTGGCGTAGCCCATGTGTTGGTATTCAGAATCGAATTTGTATCCGATTTCACAGGAAGAATGGAAGGAAGTTAAAATATTATGTAAACAAACAGTGCCAATAATAGTTTGTGACTGTTCTTTTAAAAATACATAATAACGAATGGTTTTTGTTTGGAGCGCCAGTTTTAATTCGCAGCTTAGGAGGGCTTGCTGATGTTCTGTGGTATAATAGTTTGGTGCGGGAATCGGCTCGTAAGGCTCAAAATAACAGCGGTTTTTAGAGACAAAGCGGCATACATCTTCGGCATAATCCGGAGTTAAAATTTTAAGAATCAGACGTTCTGTTTCATATTCCATTGCAAATCTCTGATGAGAAGAGTATGTAAACATAATAATTGCCAACCTTTCCATAATGGGATAAACTAACTATATCTAAAATAGCACAAAGAAAAGGACTGTGAAAGGATAACTTTGCAATGGGAAAGAAATTAACGCAGGACGAAAAATATATGAAGGCTGCAATACGGGAAGCAAAAAAAGCATACGCATTGGATGAAGTTCCGATAGGATGCGTAATTGTACAGAATGATAAAATTATTGCCAGAGGCTATAACCGGAGAAATACAGAAGGGAATACGCTTGCACATGCAGAGCTGGCAGCAATTAAGAAAGCTAGTAAGAAAACAGGAGACTGGCGTTTAGAGGACTGCACGATGTATGTGACATTAGAACCTTGCCAGATGTGCGCAGGCGCGATTGTGCAGAGCCGAATGAAAAAAGTAGTAATTGCCAGTATGAATCCAAAGGCGGGCTGTGCCGGTTCGGTTTTAAACCTGCTTCAGATGGCAGAATTCAATCATCAGGTGGAAATTGAACGTGGTGTATTAGAAGAAGAATGTTCTCAGATGCTGTCACAGTTTTTTAAAGAACTTCGAAAGAAAAAACAGGAAGCGAAACAGAAAACTTGACAAGACGATTGTTTATGATCTATAATAATGTCTCCGGGTAGCATCGGCGGGTTATTTCTTTGCAGAGCCGCCCTTCACAAGT
>CAYYZV010000251.1:0-3338 GCA_964476275.1 uncultured Roseburia sp. | reverse complement strand
AAATCTCTAATAGAAATTCCTTCATTAAGCAAATTCTGCAACACTTTCTGAACTTCGCCCAAACCTAAAAGCTTTGGAATCAATTCGTCTACTAATACCGGATTTGTTTCCTTCAGGTTGTTTACAAGATTCTGTACATCCTGTCTTGTCAGTAATTCTGCAATATGCGTACGAATTACTTCTGTCAAATGAGTTGCAATAATAGATGGCGGATCTACTACTGTATAGCCCAAACTTTCTGCTCGTTCACGCTGGCTCTCTGTAATCCAGATAGCCGGCAGATGGAACGATGGTTCAAAAGTTGGAATACCTGTAATCTCCTCCTCTACATACCCAGGATTCATCGCCATATAATGATCGAAAAGAATCTCTCCTTCAGTCACCTGTATACCTTTTATTTTAATGATATACTGATTCGGATTCAACTGAATATTGTCTCGAAGACGAATAATCGGAACGACTGTTCCTAATTCTAAGGCAATCTGCCGACGAATCATAACCACTCGGTCAAGTAAATCTCCACCCTGATTTACATCAGCCAATGGAATAATACCATAACCAAATTCCAATTCGATCGGATCTACCTGCAATAAAGATACCACATTTTCCGGTCTGCGGATTTCTTCTGCTTCTTCTTCCGAAGCAGTTATCTCATCTTCAATACTTTCAATTTTATTATTTTTCTCAACTTTTCTTCCAAGTACAATAAACAAGACACCAAAAGCAATAAACAGCAATGTACTGAATGGTGTCGCGACACCTAGGAAAACAAAAGTTGCACCTACCAGATACATAACCTTTGGTGTACCAAAAAGCTGTTCTACCATTTCAGCGGCAAAATCACCATCATCTGCTGATTTCGTTACCAAAATACCAGTTGCCAAAGAAATAACCAGTGATGGAATCTGAGAACAGAGTCCGTCACCAATGGTTAAGATACCATAACGTTCAATCGCCTCTGCAAACTCCATTCCCTGATAAATAACACCCATTATGGTACCGCCTATCAGGTTAATAAAGGTAATAATCAAACCAGCAGTTGCATCTCCCTTTACATATTTTGTAGCACCATCCATAGAACCAAAGAATGCTGATTCAGCCTGTATTTTATTTCTTCGTTCCCTTGCTTCTTTTTCAGTAATCGCACCCGTATTCAAGTCAGCATCAATGGCCATCTGTTTACCTGGCATAGCATCCAATGTAAATCTGGCTGTTACTTCTGCTACTCGTTCAGAACCTTTGTTAATAACAACGAACTGAATAATAATCAATACAATGAAAATAATTGCACCAATTACTAAGTTACCGCCGCCCACAAATTGTCCGAAAGTCTCAACTACGTTACCAGGTTCACCGGTTGTAAGAATCAATTTCGTAGAAGAAACGTTTAACGAAATTCTAAAAATGGTTGTAAACAACAATAAGGTCGGGAAGAAAGACATATCCAATACTTCCTTCGCAAACAATACATTAAATAATATAATTAACGCTATGGAAATGTTCAGTGCCAGCATTACGTCCAGCAATCCGCTTGGGATTGGCAAAATAAAAAAGACGATTGCTGCGAGCAAGTATAATGCAACACCTATATATGCTTTTTTCACTGCACTTTCCTCCTATCTATCTTGTTTCTATCTGCCTATTCAGGCATTCCAGTAACTGTCCCTGCAGCTACATATTTTTCATATTATATACCATTGCAAGCACTTCTGCTACAGCCTGATATAATTCCGGCGGAATTTCCTGCCCAATATCAACGTTCGCATACAGCATTCTAGCCAACGGCTTATTTTCTACAATTTCAACCTGATGTTCCTTTGCCGCCTCTTTAATCTTCTGAGCAAGATAATCTTCTCCCTTTGCCAGTACGACCGGTGCTTTTGCAGTTTCTGCATCATATTTTATTGCCACCGCGTAATGGGTCGGGTTTGTAATAACTACATCGGCTTTTGGAACATCCTGCATCATTCGACGCTGAGAAACCTCTCTCATTCTCTGTCGCTGACGTCCCTTAATCTCCGGATTACCTTCCGTATTTTTATACTCATCTTTTACTTCCTGCTTGGTCATTTTCATATCTTCGCTGAATTTATGCTTCTGATAAATATAATCCACGATACCAATAACCAAATAGGCAATACTGATCTTTAGTCCTGTATCCAATACAATTGTTCCTGTAAGAAGAATTGCCTGTGTCAACGGTATTTCATAAAGAATAAATAAATTATCTGCTTCATCTTTGATAGAACTATAAGCAATATAAATAATAAGAACTATTTTTAAAATCGACTTTAACAATTCAAATAATGATTCAGATGAAAACATTCGTTTAAATCCGTTAATTGGATTAAACTTGTTTAATTTGGGCATCATTGGCTTAGTAGTAACTTTCCAACCAACCTGATAAATGCTAATCACTAAAGTAACAACGAGTCCAAAAATGAAAAATGGCGCACATACTATAATAATCTGTAACAAAACATTTGATATCAAAGTTCCTACAGCCTGAGCTGATACATCTTTTGCATTCATTTCCACAAAATCAGGAATCAGGTTATATATATATGAAAAAGAATTCAGTAACTTTTCTGCTACAAAAGATATAAATACCTTTAGTACCAAAAATAAAACAATCAAATCAAATGCTGCCGTAAGCTCCTTACTTTTTGCTACCTTGCCTTCTTCTCTGGCATCTCTTAACTTTTTTGCGGTTGCCGGCTCTGTTTTCTCTCCGCCTTCTCCATCTTTTGCGAACCATTGGAGATTTATTTCAAAAAATAAATTTGTATCTTTCAAATTCACTTGTTAATACATTCCTTCTACAAAAAGTATCATCATTCTTTTCATTTCTGAAAAAATAAAATTTGCGACACTTGGTAACAATTGGATTGTTAGAAATAACACAAAAAAACCTACTAATATTTTTATCTGCATACCTACCGCAAACATATTCATCTGCGGTGAAACCTTTGCCATAATCCCTAAAATACTATTTAATATCATAATACATGCAAATATTGGCAACATAATCCGAAAAGCAATTACAAACATATCCGTCAGATATGTTACAAAACTCACCGAAAGATGTTCCCAATCAAATATCTGGCCATTTACTGGTATCAATGCAAACGCATCCACAAAGGAATTTAAAATTACATGGTGCATATCTGTTACAACCAGTAACATCATTATAAAGTAAAAATATAAATTACCTGTAATTGTTACCTGCGTATGGTTAATCGGATCAAACTCCTGTGCCATAGATAAACCAATATCCATGTCAATAATATTTCCTGCAAATAAAATAATGGAATTACAAATGTTTGCAGCAAGTCCTA
>CAYYZV010000250.1:0-3348 GCA_964476275.1 uncultured Roseburia sp. | reverse complement strand
AAATGTTAAAGACATTTGCAACACGTCCATATTTATGGAGCACACATGTATGGAACATGTTCGATTTCGCAGCAGATGCTCGTGACGAAGGTGGTGTAAAAGGACGTAACAACAAAGGTCTTGTAACATACGATCGTCAGACAAAGAAAGATGCATTCTACATTTACAAAGCATACTGGACCACAGAGCCAATGGTACGTGTAGCAGGACGTCGTTTTGCTGATCGTGCTCCGGAAGAAAGAGATATCACTGTATACACAAACTGTGACGAAGTAACATTAATCGTAAATGGTGCAGAAGTTGCTACAAAAGCAGCAGCTGACCATGCAGTTGTATTTGAAGCAGTTGCATTAAACGATGGCGCAAATACAGTTACAGCAAAAGCCGGTGATGTAGAAGATACTATCACATTAAATGGTGTTGCAGAACACAACTACGCATACGACCTTCCGGAAGGAAATGAAGGTGCGAACTGGTTCGATGATCCGGCAGCAGTTGCAGCTCGTAAAGCGAAAAAGATGAACTATCCAAAGGGATACTACAGCATCAAAGATAAGATCAGCACATTAGCAGCTAACCCTGAGACAGCAGCTATTTTACAGGAAACTATGGCAAAAGCTATGGGTTCAGGTGCAATGTCTATGGCATCTGGTGAAGGTGGCATGGGTAAAGAAATGCAGGAATTCATGAACATGATGACACTTGGCAACATGCTCAAAATGTCAGGTGCATTGTCCGGTGATGAGACATATGAATTAAATGAAAGATTAAATAAAATTGCAAAATAATTGCAAATAAAGAAAATCGCAAGGCAGATGAAGAATCTGCTTTGCGATTTTTATATATTTCCATTTACTAAATCTGCAAGTGTAATCTGATAGAAAAAATCATGTACCATTGCATCGAATTTTTTCCACATTGGAAGGGTAACACAGGTATCTTTTCTAGTGCAGGGTTCTGCGCTTGGAGTAAGGCAGGCTACTGTAGCAAGTGTTCCTTCGGCAAGTTCTAAAATTTCTCCAACGGTATAGTTTTCGGGAGCTTTTGTCAGTTGATAACCGCCGCCTTTGCCACGAAGACCTTTTAATAATTTTTCTTTCACCAGTACTTTTAATACAATTTCAAGATATTTCTCAGAAATATTTTGTCTTATGGCAATATCTTTTAATGGAATATAGTCCTCGTTGGGATGCTGCGCCAAATCAATCATAACTCTTAATGCATATCGTCCTTTTGTTGATATCATACTTTCTCCTCCTGCTGATAAACCTATTATACTATGAGGTAATAGGGATTTCAAATAAAAAGAAAGATTAACCAATTAACCTATTGACAAAGTAGGTTTATAATGATATTATCACTTTAACGCAAAAAAGTGATAATTACTTGCAGATTATTTTTAAGGAGGCGGAAAGAATGACTGCTTATATCGTAAATCTTTCAAACAAAGTCATGTGTTGTTGTCGAATGCTATACTCCTGGGCATATGATATGGCCGGATGCTTTGACATGCATTGCTTCGCATCCGTATAAATAATTTGACTAAAATAAGTTAAATGCCATTTGCCCGGGAGCTTTCAATGAGCATCCCGGTTTTTTTGTACCTTTTTTTCAGGAAATACCGGGAAATAGTATTTTTAAGGTAGCTGGAAGGTACGGAACAGTTACTCTTTAAGAACAATATTATATTAAAAGAAAAGAGGAAAATATTATGAGCGGATATAGATTTGAAACACTTCAGTTACATGTAGGACAGGAACAGGCAGACCCGGCAACAGGCTCAAGAGCGGTACCGATTTATCAGACCACATCTTATGTTTTTGATAATTCTGCACATGCAGCAGCACGCTTTGGTCTTGCAGATTCCGGAAACATCTATGGAAGATTAACGAATACAACACAGGATGTGTTAGAAAAAAGAATTGCGGCTCTTGAGGGTGGAGTGGCAGCTCTTGCACTGGCATCCGGTGCAGCTGCAATTGCTTACACATTTCAGGCACTTGCAGAAGCCGGTGAGCATATAGTAGCACAGAAGACTATTTATGGCGGAAGCTATAACCTGCTGGCACATACACTTCCACGTCAGGGCGTTACTACAACATTTGTGGATGCGCATAATCTGGCTGAATTAGAAGGAGCCATTCAGGAAAATACAAAAGCTATCTATTTAGAGACTTTGGGAAATCCAAACAGCGATATTCCTGATATCGACGCTATTGCAGAAATTGCCCATAAGCACGGACTTCCGCTTGTGATTGACAATACCTTCGGTACACCATATCTGATTCGCCCGATTGAACATGGTGCTGATATTGTAGTGCATTCTGCAACAAAGTTTATCGGCGGACATGGAACTACTCTGGGTGGAATTATTGTTGATTCAGGAAACTTTGATTGGAAAGCAAGTGGAAAATACCCTGCAATTGCAGAGGCAAATCCAAGTTATCATGGAGTTTCTTTTGTGGATGCAGCAGGTCCTGCAGCATTTGTAACCTATGTGAGAGCAATTCTTTTAAGAGATACAGGTGCAGCGATTTCTCCATTTAATGCATTTCTGCTTTTACAGGGAGTAGAAACACTTTCATTAAGACTTGACAGACATGCAGAGAATACAAAAAAAGTGGTGGAATATCTTTCAAATAATCCACTTGTAGAGCAAGTAAATCATCCATCATTACCAAAACATCCGGATCACGCATTATATGAGAAGTATTTCCCAAATGGAGGTGCAAGCATCTTCACATTTGAAATTAAGGGTGGGCAGGAAGAAGCACACAAATTTATTGATCATTTGAAGCTTTTTTCGCTTCTTGCAAACGTGGCAGATGTGAAGAGTCTGGTGATACATCCGGCAACAACGACACATTCCCAGTTGTCAGAAGAGGAACTCATTGACCAGGGCATTAAGCAGAATACGATTCGATTATCCATTGGTACGGAACATATTGATGATATCATCGCAGATTTAGAGCGGGGTTTTGCAGCACTGAAATAAGAAATAAAGGTAACGTAATCGAGAGTCTGGATGCTATTGGTGCGGAGGAAGAATTAATCGTAATTTCCGGAACAACAGCAGAGACATTTTTGATTAAAAATTATCCGGATATCAAGCTTCAGAAAAGCGTATGAAGCAACTTTAGCGGATACATATGGACTTGAGTATGAAGAAAGCCTTGTTGTGGAAGGTGGAGTTATAGAGTAATGGTAACTATGAAGTTACTGATTAGTTACGAATAATTTCTAAATAATTGGGAGAGACTTTTTAAAATAAATGTGTTTTATAGAAGGCAGGCTGAAATGTTGACAAATCAAAAAAAGCGGGCACTCATAGCAATGAGCGGCGGTGTA
>CAYYZV010000249.1:1787-3348 GCA_964476275.1 uncultured Roseburia sp. | reverse complement strand
ATAATTTGCTTTCTGTACGGATAAAGAAGCTTTTTTGTATCCACGGTTTTGAAGTTCACAAAGCATTCTTTTCATTAAGGCTGTTCCAATCCCGCGATTTCTATAGGCTTTGTATAAAGAAATGGCAAAAGAGGGAACATCATCCTCAATATGACCGTAATCATCCATTACCCGAACCCATACTGCTCCAACTATATTTTCGTTTATCTCTGCTACAAAACATATATCATCTTTCCGCTTTCCAAAATCAGCTACATATAATTGCAGTTCAGGCGTATAAATAATGTCGATTTTAGGTGGTTCAACACCATCCGGTATAAATATGGCTTCATATAAAAAATTATTTAGTATAGAGTATTCGTGTTCTTTTATTTCGCGAATGATATAATTCATGTGATTATGGCACATTCTCTGCTGTTTCCTTTCCGTTTTACTATTGTGCTTTTTGTAAAAAAGCGGGTTTATGTATCACCCTTTCAAAACAAATTTTATTCCTGCAATATATTTCCTGTCATACTTTAAGATACAGTTCACGTCCGATTACAATTGCTTTGGAATCTGTTCCGTGACCGATATCTTTTGTAACAGCGATTGGCAGATTCTCCCTCGCTATTTTTTTCACAAGGGTAACAATATCCGGTATACATTTTTCTGTTTCCATCTCGGTAAATGTTCCTAAAAGAATACCTGATATTTTATCAAAAGCCCCAAGCTGCTGCAGCTGGCATAAATAGGTTTCCATTTTAGCAACAGTTCCACTGTAACTTTCCAAAAGTAATATTTTACCATTTAGATCCGGCATATATTCTGTTCCTGCTAATTTTAAGAAACATCGGATATTACCGCCTACCACAATACCCTGCATTTTGTCCTGCTGCACAAATTTGTAAGACAGGTTAAATAAATCTGTTCCACCATATACAAGAGAATTTCTAAAATCATTTATCTGCTGTTCCTTTTTATCATATATTAGATTTTTAATTTGGTATAATACAGATGGTTTTCCAGTCTTTGTGTATATGGCGTTCAAAATGGTTGTTAAATCACTATATCCCCAAAACATTTTTGAACTATTTGCAATTATATCATAATCAAGATAAGGCAAAACTCCATTGGCAACATCACCGCCTGAAATATCAAATATTTCTTTTATATCCTCGTCTTTATAAAAATGCATAAATGCATCTGCACGTTCCGTTGCATTACCAGAGAAGATATTTTCTTTTTCATAGATGCAGTCACTGAAGACAGGATGCAGCCCCATATTCGTTAATGTATCTTCTAAAGTTTTTATTTTTGTCTGCTGTTCTCTTTTTTGTCCGTTTGAACAGCAGACAATTCCTATTTTATCACCGCATTTTAACATTTATATGATACCTCTATTTTTTGCTTCTTCTATTAATTTTGGCTGTATGAAAGGATAAGTCCAGTCTTTTATTAGCGTATCAGTAACAAATATCTCTTCTATTTCACTATGCAGTTCATCAAAAGAAAAAATACCTGCAACAAATAACATGCCGAATGTTTCTTCGTCATTACTATGGTTTATCCTGTTTTTTCC
>CAYYZV010000249.1:0-1687 GCA_964476275.1 uncultured Roseburia sp. | reverse complement strand
GGATATTATACCTATCTGGATAAGACAATCTATATAAGAGATTTAGGTGCATTATATGAATATACGCTTACATGTGCACATGAATTTGGCCATTATTTATCTATGGAAAGAGGATATGCATGTGATGCGGAATTTTATAAGATCGCGGAACGTGAAATGAAACAGTTGAAAAAAGCATATTCAAATGTTGCAATAAGTTTTGAGGAATATAAGGCAGAAACATTTGCGTACTATATTCTGCTGCCGGAGATGCTAAAAAAAGCAGCTCCTGACACATATGAATACCATGATGTACACTATAGGGAGTTATTAAATGAAGAAATATTATGAACTGCATGGGAAAGAATATACCTCGCTGGCTAAGGTGGCCAAAGATTATTCGATGTCGAGGCAGCTGCTGAATTATCGGCTGAATGTACTTCATATGTCTCTTGAAGAAGCAACTGAATTAGAGGTACAGGAAGGCAAAGAAGAGACGATAATAGACAATAAAGTTTATGATTCTATAAATGAAGCATGTAAAGACTATAAACGGGATAAAGGCACTGTATTATCAAGAATTTCAAAAGGCATGGATAAAGCCAGTGCCATTAAGAAAAACAGCGCCAGAGAATTTCCGTATGATGGAAAAATGTTTAAAGACGTTAAAGCCTGTTGTGAGCACTACAAATTACCATATCAGGGTGTATTGCAGTATGCGAGATATCATAATGTTTCGAAAATAGAAGCAATTGAATTTTACAGAAAAAAAGGAGATGTTAGATAATACTCTCCTTTTTTCGTAAACAGTTAATACTTTCGTTACATCTATTTTTGAACCGATTTTAGTTTATTTAATGCAGACTTTACCTGTGGAATAGCTCTGTCTACGGCATCTTTGGCTTTGTTTATTTTTGATTGCACCATTGCATCTGCAAGAAAACCATCAAACAGAAAATCAAATACAGATAATAAGCCTCCAACATCAATCTGAAGATTAAAATGCATGTTTACATCGCTTAATTCTCTTTGGAAAATTTGAAGATTACGATTTGCTTGTTCGATACACTGTTTTGCTTCATTTATTCTGCCATGTTTCATAATACCAGAAAATGTATTTCCACCGAAAATATCAAATAAGCCCCAGTCTCCCGCTTTTTTGAGTTTTGTTTGTGCTTCGTATAAGCTATTTAAGGCTCTTTCGCCGGCTTGGATTGCTTCGCGAATTTCCTTTGCTTCATTATACATATGCTGTTTTCTCCCTTTTTAAATATGAAAAGTGTTACTGTTTTTTCCCGAATAATTTGTATAAGATACCCAGTTCTTCCCGATCCGGATTCCGATGAAAAATATCAATTTTTTCTCTGTCAGCACTTCTGTCAGAAAATGCCGGATAAATAAAACCAAACTCCGGTATATCCGGTTCATATTCTGCTTTCATTGAAGAAATAGTACATACAATAAAGTCATATACCTCTTCGGATTCCCATTGACTCTCCTTGTCTTTACCTTTCAGTGGAATATCATATATTCCGTGAAATACATAAATCGCAAAATCATGGTCTACTACATATCCATCTGTAATTTGCTCATAAAAAATATCCATCAGAGCATCATTTTTCAAGCCACATTGCTGTATACCCTGAATAAGCTGATACATGCTATCCTTCCCCTTGCTGATAACTGGAAATCCAAACTCTTTTAATTG
>CAYYZV010000248.1:0-3361 GCA_964476275.1 uncultured Roseburia sp. | reverse complement strand
TCTAAGATTACAAAGGAAATGGGAAGTATTGACTGGTCGCGCAGTGCAAAAGAGATTGAATGCTGGATTCGAGGTATGGATCCATGGCCAAGTGCTTATACTAGATTAGACGATAAGAGTGTGAAAATCTGGAAAGCAAAGGTATTATTAGAAGAATCTTCTGCAAAACCAGGTACGATTGTTCGTGTAACAAAAAATGCAATCGATGTTCAGACAGGTGATGGAATTTTATCTATTTTAGAATTGCAGACAGAGGGTAAAAAGCGAATGACAACGAATGCATTTTTATGTGGATGTCAGGTGAAAGAGGGAACTGTGTTTAAACGTGGATAGAAAGGAAATGTAGTATGTACGGTGGATATTATTATGGATTTGATTGGACCTATTTGTTAGTTTTGGCGGGTGCAGTTATCTGCATGATGGCTTCTGCCCGTGTAAAGAGCACTTATCAGCGATTTTCGCAGGTGCGCAGTATGACTGGTATGACCGGAGCACAGGCGGCGAAACGTATTTTAAATCACGCAGGGATTTATGATGTGACCATTCAGCATATTTCAGGCAGTCTGACGGATAATTATAATCCAAGACAGAAAACCTTAAATTTGTCAGATGCCGTTTATAATTCTACGTCAGTTGCGGCAGTGGGTGTAGCGGCACATGAATGCGGACATGCAATTCAGCATCACCAAGGGTATACACCGCTTACAATTCGTTCTGCAATTGTGCCGGCGGCAAATATTGGTTCAAATCTTGCATGGCCATTGATTTTGATTGGCTTATTTATTACCAGTGATACAGGGGTATTTTTTATTAATCTTGGAATCATGGCATTTTCTCTGGCGGTAATTTTTCAGCTGGTAACACTGCCGGTAGAGTTCAATGCATCAAGAAGAGCGCTGGTATTGTTGGAAGACTGTGGTATTTTAAGCCAAAGTGAAATTCCATCTACGAAAAAGGTATTAAGCGCAGCTGCATTGACTTATGTTGCAAGTGCGGCATCTTCGATTTTGCAGTTATTACGTTTGATTTTACTGACAAATCATAGAAGACGTGACGATTAACAAATAGAATGTGAGGAAGTTATGGTAAACACAAGAGAATTAATTCTTGGAATTTTATTAGAGGTTGTGGAGAATGGCAATTATAGTCATCTGGTGATTCGAAGTGTCTTGGACAAGTATCAGTATCTGGAAAAACAGGAGCGTGCATTTATTACGCGAGTGTCAGAAGGTACAATTCAGACTATGATAGAACTGGATTATATTATTAATCAGTTTTCCAAGGTAAAAGTGAAAAAAATGAAGCCGGTGATCCGCAATATTCTGCGTATGAGTGTTTATCAGATGAAATATATGGATGCTGTTCCGGACTCAGCGGCCTGTAATGAAGCAGTAAAGCTGGCAAGGAAAAAAGGATTTTCTTCCTTAAGCGGATTTGTAAATGGAGTCTTAAGAAATATCAGCAGGGGATTGACAGAGCTTTCCTATCCGGCAGAGCAGACAGAACCGGCGGCATATTATTCTGTGAAGTATTCTATGCCGGAATGGATTGTCAAACAGTGGATAGAAGATTATGGTGCAGAGACTGCGAAATCAATTATGGAAGCCTTTGTTAAAGAGGCACCGATTACAATAAGAACCAATCTGAATCGGATTACACCGGAGGAATTAGAAAAACGCCTTACAGATGAGGGTGTTACGGTAAAAAAGCTTGGAATTGAGGGCTTGGATTATGCCTTTTTGATTTCAGACTTTGATTATTTAAATGGACTGCCAAGTTTTCAGGAAGGATTGTTTTATGTACAGGATATCAGTTCCATGATGGTGGCAGAGATGGCAGCGCCAAGGCAGGGAGATTATATCATTGATGTCTGTGCCGCGCCGGGAGGAAAAAGTACGCATTTGGCGGAGAAGCTTTTAGGCACCGGTATGGTGGAGGCGAGAGATTTAACGGAATATAAGATCGGTTTGATCGAAGAAAATATTGCACGTCGTGCCTGCACGAATATGAAAGCAGTTCAGATGGACGCAGTCGTTTATGATGAGGCATCAGAAGAGAAGGCAGATATTGTCATCGCAGATTTGCCATGTTCCGGTCTTGGTGTTATGCGGAAAAAGACAGATATTAAATATAAAATGACACCGGAAAAAATGGCATCCTTGGTTGATTTGCAGCGAAAGATGTTACATACAGTATGCAATTATGTGAAAAAAGACGGTATTTTTGTATATTCAACCTGTACAATTCATCGCGGTGAGAATGAAGAAAATGTGAAATGGTTTTTAGAGAATCATAAGGAATTTGAGCTTTTAAGCCAGCGGCAGATTTTTCCGCAGGAAGAGTTCGGAGACGGATTTTTCTTAGCTAAAATGAAAAAAATTGGGTAAAGTATGAAAACAGATATTAAATCTTTAAATTTAAAAGAATTGACAGCGTTTATTGAAGGATTAGGCGAAAAATCTTTTCGGGCAAAACAGATTTATCAGTGGCTGCATTGTAAACAGGTTGATACCTTTGAGGAAATGTCAAATATATCAAAAGCATTGATTGAAAAATTAAAAGAACATGCAGTGCTTGTGACCTTAAAGAAAGAGGATTTTCAGGAATCAAAGCTAGACGGCACCAGAAAGTATTTATTTTGTCTGGAAGATGGAAATGTAATTGAAAGTGTATTAATGCGTTATAAGCATGGCAATTCGGTCTGCATTTCTTCTCAGGTAGGCTGCCGTATGGGCTGCCGCTTTTGTGCGTCTACGCTGGATGGTCTGGTAAGAAATCTGACTCCTTCTGAAATGTTAGAGCAGATTTATCAGATTGGAAAGGACATTGGAGAGCGTATTTCAAATGTTGTTGTGATGGGAACAGGCGAACCAATGGATAATTATGAGAATCTGTTAAAATTTATTGAATTATTGACAGATGAAAATGGTTTACATATCAGTCAGAGAAACGTAACGGTTTCTACCTGTGGTATTGTACCTAAAATGAAAGAACTGGCAGAAGCAAATCTTTCAATTACTTTAGCATTGTCTTTGCATGCATCGACTCAGGCGAAGCGTCTGGAATTAATGCCTGTAGCGAACAAATATGGGATTGAAGAGGTTGTGGATGCCTGTAAATATTATTTTGAAAAAACCGGACGAAGGGTAACCTTTGAATATAGTCTGGTAGGCGGTGTGAATGACCGGGATGAGGATGTGAAGCAGCTTTGTACTTTGATAAAAGGAATGAACTGCCATATTAATTTAATTCCTGTAAATCCGATTAAGGAGAGGGATTTCATACAGCCGGATCACGCGGTTACATTGGCATTTAAAAATAAACTTGAAAAAAATGGGATAAATGTTACTATAAGAAGGGA
>CAYYZV010000247.1:0-3364 GCA_964476275.1 uncultured Roseburia sp. | reverse complement strand
TAATAAATTTAACGGAATCAATTACATATATATTTAATAATCCGATAACAATACTAGACGGAAAGATTAGTTTTGATGCGAAATCGATAAAGAATAAAATGGATGAGATTTTGAAGAATTATCATATTAAGATGCATGAAGAAAAACGTGGGCCAAGCAATTATAAAAAGAAACATCAACTCCCAAAATTTAAAAAGGGTTATAGAAAAAATCATGTAAGTCAAAATGGTTAGAAGATTATGAATCCGAAAAGAGGCGCAAAGAAATGACAGGCGAAAGTCTGTCATTTCTTTGAATCACAAGTTCAATGGAATTCGGTTGTTATTTTAGGGATAGAGTGGTACAATATCGGCACAGAATAGATTTAGAATGGAGGAATAGGTGTGGCAAAAGTATTTGATATTTCGCAGTTTGACGAATACAGAGAAGACAACAGAAGAGAAGTAAAAAAAGCAAACGGCGGATTACCAATTTCTTTATGGGATACCTATTCTGCATTTGCTAATTGTTATGGTGGTGTTATTATTCTTGGTGTGAAAGAAAACGAGGATGGTAGCTGGAGAACGACAGGATTGCAGAATGAAGCAAAACTTCGCAAAGAATTTTGGGATACCATCAATAATCGTAAAAAGGTGAGTCTGAATCTTCTTTCCGACGACGATGTAGAAACATACGTAGTGGGAGAAAATAACGACGTTATCATGGTAATTTATGTACCGATGGCAAAGAGAGAACAAAAGCCAGTATATATTAATGATGACATTTTTAATGGTACATTCCGTAGAAATTATGAAGGGGATTACCATTGCACTAGATTGCAAGTAAAGACTATGCTTCGCGATCAAACAGAGCGGACGATGGACATGGAAGTACTTGATAAGGTTCCTATGGAAGATTTGAATTATGATACTATTCATGGATATCGAAATAGTCATCGTTCATTAAAAGAAGGACATCCATTTGAGCGTTTGAGCGACCATGAATATTTAAGAAGCATTGGTGCAGCAGCTGTTTCTGAGGAAGACGGACAGTTGCACCCAACAGCAGCAGGTATGCTAATGTTTGGTGATGAGTATAACATTGTGCGCCATTTCCCTGAATATTTTTTGGATTATAGAGAAGAGTTAGATCCTACCACACGTTGGAGTGATAGATTACAATCAAGTTCCGGAGAATGGTCTGGAAACGTTTGTGATTTTTATTTTAGGGTTTATAACAAAATTATTAAAGAAATCAAGGTGCCTTTCAAGATGTCTGGAGGAGAGCGTATTGATGATACTCAAGTACACAAAGCACTCCGTGAAGCATTGGCTAATTGTTTAATAAATGCAGATTATCATGGGTTGAGGGGTGTTGTTATCCGTAAGGAACCAGACAAGCTGATTTTGGCAAATCCTGGTTATGTTAGAACAGGGAAAAAGCAGATGCGTCTTGGAGGTGAATCAGATCCAAGAAACAAGGCTCTTATGAAAATGTTCAATCTTATCAATATTGGTGAACGTGCCGGAAGTGGTGTGCCAAACATTTTCAATGTTTGGGCAGATGAAGGTTGGGAAGATCCTGTGATTGAAGAGAGATTTGATCCAGATAGAACAGTTTTATCGCTTTCTTTTAAGAAAAAAGTGGCGAAAAAAAGTGGCGAAAAAAAAGTGGCGAAAAAAAGTGGCGAAAAAAAAGTGACGGAAAAAACATTGCGAAACTACGAATCTTTATTAGCATTCATGCAGCCTAATGTATGGTATAAAGCAACTGAATTATTAGAGGCTGTTTCGGTAAAAGAGTCAAGATTAAAAGTATTACTAACGGACCTAGTAGAACGAGGTGCTATTGAAGTAAAAGGTAGTACAAAAGGAAAAGTATATATGAAACATTAAGAAGATTCAATTGAAGAGTAGGCAGCGAAAGCTGCCTATTTTTGTTAGAATATGAGGTAAAATCCGTAGTGGAATATTGCAACGAAAATAAAGCAAGTAGGAGAAAATACATTGAAACAGAAGATAAAAGAAATCAAGAACAAACTAGTAGTAGCTAAAAGTAAAGTAAAAGAGTTTTTATTAACAAATCGAGAGGAGATAATCAATTCAGCAATCAATGAAAATCAAAATAAAAAGAAAGTAAAGAAGAGTGCAAAAGAAATAGAAGAAACTGCAAAAAGAGAGTGGACATCTATGTGGATTTCGTTGGGAATAGGGATCATATATTCTGTATTAGGGATTGTATTATTTATACATGTAAAAGAAAGTGAAGACATTTTTATAAATAATGCTAGAGATGTGGTTCTTTCTTTTGAGTTAATCATATTAGGTGTGTATGCTTTATTACATACTGGTATTTTCTGTTGTGTAAAAGGGAATAGGAAAGAAAAAAGATTAGTAGTAGTCATAAGAGAGGTATGTATTTGTTTAATGTTTCCATACCACTTATGTATAAAAGCACTGAAAACTATTATAAGAGGGGGAAGACAAGAACATGTGGCGGGTCTCTTTTCATATTATCTTTTTAGCTTATTAATAGTGATGGTTTCATTTGTGACTATATTACAGATAATTTCTAATTGTCAGTTAAGTATGATTTTTGATGAGTTTATAGGATTTTTAATAGTATGCTTTCTAGTAAATGAATTCTTTATATGTGGCAGAGTTTTTTTGTATTTTTCGACAAGATCTGTAATTAAGTCTGTGGAAAAAGCAGAATTAAAGAGAAATTCAAAAGTAAATTGGCGAGAGACATTAAATAATGAAACTCATAAGAAAAATAGAAAAATCAAATTGGATAAAGAATGGAAGAAAATAAAAGAAGAATTGTGGTACACAGAAATATATTTTTACATCATTTTAACAGTGTTCGTATTATGTATACCAAAGGAAGATGGCTCTCTAACGGAGTTGCTAGTAAATCAATATTTAGGAGTTGCAACGATTGCCGCCTTAGGAAGAGAAGTAAAAGGAAAAATGAAGGATGATAAAGAAGATAAAGAGGTTATAAATGGCTAAAATGATATAAAATTTAGGAAGTATTTTGTGTTATGACTACATGAAATATTCCCTTTTGTATAACGTGATAATAAAGGCATAAAACATTCCTTTTTAATATTCATCTAAAGATGTGACATTCAAATTGGTACTTGAGGTGGAACTCAGAAAAAGTGGAAGAAAATACGTAGGATAATACGCAAGTAAATAAAACGAGGTGTGCTGTTTCATAGAAGAACTATTGAAACGGCACACCTTTTTTCTAGTTAATCACATTTTATATATAATAATATCTGCTGGTGAACATTCCAATACAAAGCAGATTCTAGCCAATATATCAGAGTCAATTTTTTCTACATGCCCATGATACCATTTATCGATTACCTCAAAAC
>CAYYZV010000246.1:0-3371 GCA_964476275.1 uncultured Roseburia sp. | reverse complement strand
TCCCTTGGGCAGTCAATCCAGACTGTCTGCGGTTCCTGCCATAAAAGGCATACAGACATCACAGGAATCTCACCTCCACCACTGCGTGCTGGCTAATCTCAAGGAGTATCATTATAGGCCATTTCCCTCTTCGCACCTGCCCACCACAGACAGGCTGTACCCCGGTTGTCCCGCTCGGCTCCTTAGATGCGATCTTTTTTACATCTGATAAACAGATGCAGGAGTGTCATTGCGCCCCGGTTACGGCTCCTTAAATGGCTAATGTATCTGGACTGCTGGATATGGCCGGCAGAACACATCGTGATTCTGTGCTGCTCTCAGAGACAAATATAAGGGTATCTGCTCCGGCATTTGTCAAAGTACCACGAGAGGATATCCGGGAGAGACCATCCGCCCGAAAAAACTCCTCTCATAAAGTACTCACACAAAATCACGATTTGAGAGGGTACTAATCAAAAAAATTTTTTAATTTTTTTCAAAGCTGCTTCAATGCTCTCTCTTACTGACATATCGCTGACTCCCAATTTTTCTCCAATCTGCCGAAAAGTCAGACCAGAGAAAAAATAAAGATGCAGTCGTTCTCTCTGTACTTCAGTAAGTGACTGCATCGCTTTCTGTAAAATTTCCAGCTCCATCTGCCGGATTACCATATCCTCCAATGATTCTCTCGAATCAAATGCCAAATCTTCAGTCTCTCCCTCTGTATATCCCTCCTTGGTTACATGTCTCAAATCACGCATCTCCTGTGCGTGTGCTTCCTTACGGAATGTTTCTGTCAACGCCTCATAAACTTCCTTAGTGACATATGTATATTCTGTCTCTCCAATGGCATCCTTATAGAAATCCTTTACTCTTATTCGTATCCATTCTGACATCCATGTGTCCTCCATTTCGTAAAATTTTTGAAATGAAGGACACGGGGTGGACCTCTGGCTTTAGGGTTCTTGCAAACGGACATAAAAATAGGGTGCAATTCACATGCCGAATAAAGCATGCAAAACTGCACCCACTTTATAAAAATATTTAATACCCCTTCACATACGCCTTTCACAATCTCACAAGGCGCCTTTCCATTTACAAGCACCAATATATTCTCTACTCCCTAGCCCTTTTTGCGGTACTATACCTGTAGAGATAATGTCTTTCAACAAATGTGTAATAAGTGTTCTTTTATCTGTAATAAGTTGCAAATTCTATGATTTTTCTCACGATTTCTACGAATTTCTTTTCCTTTCAAATACACAAAAAATCCCTTCCGGATTACTCTTCCGAAAGGGACTAAACTACTCTATATGTACCTGTATCCATAATTGCACTTTGCCAATCAGCATAAATACTGCTGTAATGCAGATGCTGGAATATATGGCATAGGTATATGATGTAACTCCCCCATACCATAAAATCCCTAATATGATAAGCTGCACTACTGTTATTACTCTGGCTTTTCTGCCAAAGTGTTTCTTTTCTGCCTCATCCAGTTTCCTATTCTTACTGTGCATCGGACTACATACCATAATGATACCAACTGCCAAAGCCAAAAGAATGATTAAAATATAATTATCAGTCCATACAAACAGAATTTCCGTATATACCGGAATAAACAGCACCAGATTAGAGCCAAAATAGCAGAATATGTGGCTGTCTGAATGATATCCTCCGGTGTAGCTTCGAAGAACCATAAAGGAAAGAGTAAACACTGCAACAACAAACAACTTCTCTGTCACAAGTCCAATCAGGAATGCAGTCAGTACATTCAGCAAAATAATCATACCATTGCGTATGCCAAACTGATATATTTCCTGCTCCTCTTCTTTTATGATTCCCCGCTCAACCAGCCGGCGGCTTAACCACCCGAACATCGTGTTAAAACCTTCTTAACTTTTCAGAATTCTTCGGCATTTCATCCTGTCCTAAGAACCACATACAGCACTGATTTACATTTGCGGCAGTTACCATCAGCGCCATCGCTGCCATCATACTCATTGCTCTGCCACTTAATTTGTTCATCCAGTTTCTTTTCTTCATCTGTAGGAACCTCCTTATTTTTGATGGTTCCACTTTACCAATTTCCACTTAAATATCAACCTATCTGTAACAAGTTGCAGGTTAGCTGTAATAAGTTGCATACTTTACTCCAGACACTCCACATCTGTAAGAAACAGACTGGCTTTAAAAGTGTCTCCTTCGTCCTCTAAAAGAAGGGTCCCGCCATACTGCTCTGCAATCCTTCTGACACTTCGTATTCCCCTGCCATGCTTCCGTTTATTTTCCTTAGTTGTAACAAAAGTCGGATTGGATTCCATGTCCTTACTATTGCAGACCACTATCAGCAATTTCCCATCCTGATATTTTGTTTCTATATCCACAAACCTTTTCCCATCCAGCATTCTCATACAGGCTTCTATAGCATTGTCTATCAAATTGCCATAGATAACACCCATATCCCCTGAATTTATGGACATTCGTTTTGGGACAAGGACTTTTACAGTCATCTCTATTCCTTTTTCTCTGGCTTTAACAGCCTTGATCTTAAGTAAGGAATTCAAAATTGGATTAGCAGAGTATATGATATCCTCTGCCAGCCGGATATCTCCTAACATTTCTGCCAGTGTATCCCGGACGAACTCCCGATCCCCTCTTTCCACTCCATCATATAACACTGCCAGTTTATTCTTCATGTCATGCTTAATATCCTGAATCTGTTCCTGATATTTTTCTACATCCTGATAGTATTCATCGTTATAGGCAATCTCCTGATAAATCATTTCCTCTTCAAGATGTTTTTCTGCCATGCCGGTGTATTTATGGACTATTAGGAACACAATATAATTTGTCACTACAATACTAAAAATAACGCACATGCATAAAATCATAGTGTCTTCTGATATGATTTCTCTTGCGATTTCTATCAAAAGAAAGCAGGACACCACACTGGCAAAGGGAATCAGTGCCAAAGTATATGTAATTTCTTTTGGCAACAGGGATACTCTTATGTTCCTTCCTGCTTTTATTTTGCAGAATAGTTCTACTACCAACAGTAGAAAAACCTCCATCACAAATACTACAAAATAATAACTTACCGCTTCATGCTCAAATACTCCCCTTGCTAATATTCGATATACTATGTATCCTATAGGTTCGGCAATAACAACCAAGCCCATATATAAAAACACGGTTATTATCTTGCTTCTAAGGTTAGCTTCGTATTGGCATATATAAATGCTTAAAATTGCTAACATAGTTATCAAATTCAGCCAGTTTATCCCTAGCTGATTCACAGCACTGCCAACTATTTCACAGACTATCAACAGAAAAATAGAAAACTCAACAGAGGTCTTCCGCTTTCCAATGAACACCTCTAAAAATCTACG
>CAYYZV010000245.1:0-3381 GCA_964476275.1 uncultured Roseburia sp. | reverse complement strand
GCCTTATATCTTCTTGGAGTAATCTGTATAATGTTGCTGCAAGCGGTACTCCCAGTAACATTCCCAAAATTCCCATTACACCACCGCCAATTGTTACAGCCGCAAGTACCCATATAGCAGGCAATCCCATGGATGAACCAACCACACGCGGATATATGAGATTTCCTTCTAATTGCTGTAAAATTACAATATAAATCAGGAAAATCACTGCCTGTATAGGAGATACTGTTAAAATCATGAATGCTCCTACACCTGCTCCAATATATGCTCCAGCTACAGGTATGAGAGCGGTAAGTCCAATTAAAGCTCCTATCATTGTGGCATATGGAAGTCTTAATATAAGCATTCCTACCATACAAAGCACGCCTAAAATCACTGCTTCCGTACATTGTCCTACTATGTATTTATGAAAGCTGTCATTTACAACAGAAAGAACATATATGGTCTTTTCATAATGTTTTTCTTTCATATAGCGTTTCATCACCTTATTTACCTGACGCCCCAGATTCTCTTTACCGGCAAGCAAATAGATAGCAAAGATCAATGCTAAAACAAAAGTAACTACACCAGAAACTAGAGATGAAACCGCTCCCACAACAGTTCCCATTACATCTCCTATCCCTGAAGTTAACGAACTGATTAACTGCTCTGCTTTTGCTTCAATATTAATAGATGTCAGCATGGATGCGATATCCTCTTCAAGCATATTTGATTCTTCCAGCTTTGAAACAACAACTGCTATCGCTCCCGGTATTTTTTCTACAAGCAGCTGAATACATGCGATAAATTCCGGCACTACAAGACCTGTGACAAGTGCTACAATTGCAAACAGTGTTATAAATGCACCTAACATGCAAATTGGTCTTTTACACTTTTTCAAAATACTATTATTTGTCTTAACAAAATAATGCTTTTCATATAAACTCATTAAAATATTAACGGCATATGCTATTACACCACCAATAACAAGCGGCATAGCCGCACTTATAGCGGTTTTGATAAAACCTTCAATATTCATCCAATAATGTATACCTAAATATACTAAAATGATACTACATCCTGCTCTTAAACAAGATTTCCACTTAATTTCCATTCTCTTTATTCTCCATATATCCTATAAGCATTGTTACGATATCTAATATAGCTTCCACAATCAACGCTGCAGCTGCATATTCTTCTCCTCGTATTATACTGAATGATAGCTTTCAGCTTTTTTTATCTTACTTCTGTAACTTAATGCATATAAACCAAACGCCGCCGCCATACATATACCGCTTACTAGCAGTAGAGCTTCAGCAAACCGTTCTGAAATATTTTTGTAAAAAACCAAAATAATCATTACACTGTAAAACACAACCGTATTTATCTTTCCAAACCATAGAGAACCATCATTTTTTTGTGTTTTGATAACAGTTCTTGTTCCCATAATTAACATAAAACACTCTTTGCACAAAAATAATACAAATATCGGACGAACAATCGAATATTGTTTGATGAAGCATAAAAGCAAAACGCCCTGTGTTACTTTATCTGCAATTGGATCTAATATTTTTCCTACTTCACTGACCATGTTATATTTTCTGGCTATTTTCCCATCTAAAACATCTGTAATTGCAGATACGATTACTAACCCAATCAAAACATTTCTTTTTGCTTCTACTCCATATCTCTGACTGACAGCAAGTATCACAATTGCCAATAACAATCTGAATGCACTAAGCAGATTTGGTATTGTACATATTTCCTTTTTCGTCAACAACCTCGACAATTCCTTTTCATATTTTTCTGACCAGACATAAAACATCAAATAACTTAATATATTTAAGCCAATTGCAAAGACACCATCTATCACACTGTGCTGTTTTAAAAACAGTGTTGATGCAATAATAAGCACAGACAGAATTCCAGTTAGAATACACATTCCCTTATGCTTTTTACAATCCTCATTTTTTACAATTGCAATATAACAGGCAATTGTTTCAAATACATGAAGACTCGGCAAAATATTTGCAGGTGTATCCACCCTGTATATAAACTCTGTCAGTCTCAGAAAAACATTATTTCCTTCTAATTCCGGGCGTAAGCCATGCCCATTTGGATAAACAAAAGAGACAATAAGAAATACTGTCATACCAAAACACAAAGATGCTGCAAGACGTATGTACTCTTTTCTTTCCTTGCATACCACTCCAAAATATAATAATGTCACACCAATAAATACAAACCATAGCAGATATGGAATGACAAAATATTCACAAAATGGTATCTTATCATCTAAACTGCAATGAATTGTATGTATCGGTACATTGCTATTCTCCAACAATACAAATGAAATCAGGTAAAATATCCCATATAAAAGTGACCATTGTATATGTTTATATTTATGATGTACCATTCTTTTCCCCATGTTTAGCCTCCATTCTGATATCTGATTTCCTACAATTTCATGTAACATCAATAGTGCCGGTTTTCATCTCATTTTTCTACATCCATTGATTTTTACCCACATGTCCATTATAATAGGCATAATCCCTTTATATTTCAATTACCAGTTTTTTGCATATGGGGAATAATCAACAAAAAAATGAAAGTGGGGTATTTTATGGATCGTAGGATACAAAAAACAAAAAATGCTATTAAAACAGCATATATGGCACTTCTTATTGAGAAGAAAACTTCTAAAATAACCATTGCTGAAATTGCCCGTAAAGCGAATATTGATAGAAAAACTTTCTATCTTCACTATGAATCAACAGAAAGTATTATTAAAGAAATAACAGAAGAAAAAATGAACGACTTCTTAGTGATTCTTGAAAAAAATGGTTTTTTTGAAAGTTCTTATGATACATATATTTATTTTCAAAGTATGAATCAATTACTGGAACAGGATATAGAAATTTTCCAACGTATTGTAAAGCACCCTGATTTTAACTATTTTTGGCAGCAAATTGAAACGATTATGGTTCAGACACTTACAGAGCATCTTTCCGAAATTGTAAATTTAGACAAGGAAGAACTTACTATCTATACCATATTCCTTGGAGCCGGAATAAACGATATCTATACGAAATGGCTAAAAAAAGAAATCCCTGTCTCTTTAGAAGAATTAGGACATATTGTAAATAATGTAGCATATTACGGAGCACAAAAATTTCTTCCTCATAATGCCTTTACGCCTAAACATTGTGACTTGTAAATAGGAAAGAAACATTTACCTTCTACTCTTTAGACTGCTGATACCAACTGCCGGTTTCGTATAATTGACTGCCATAAAAAACACACGGCTGTTACTGCTTTACGCGGTAACAGTCGTGTGTTTTATTCCCTGTTAAACACTATCTGATAAATATTCCCTATTCGCTTCTCAATGCCACAACCGGA
>CAYYZV010000244.1:0-3389 GCA_964476275.1 uncultured Roseburia sp. | reverse complement strand
AAATGTGTACTTAAAATTAAAGCATTTCCTAAACGGTTGCCGTAATCATACATCATTTTATTATGATGGCGGCAAAAACCCATTGCATCTGTTTTTTCACGAATATCATCTTCCATATATGCAGAACCTAGGATAAAAGAAATAGCATGCTGTTCTGCAGAACGTTCTAAATTACAGAAGGGACATTCATCTTTTGCATTAAACGCATCAATGAGTGGGAGTGTTGCGAGGTTTTCTTTCATAGTATTTTTACCAACCCTTTCCTTGCTTTCAATATTAGAATAGGATATTTTTGCCGAAAATGCAATAAAAGGAAAAACACCCTTGTAAAAAGGCGAATTTTCAAGTAATATGTATAAAAATGGGATAACTATTTTGCAGCAGCGTAGTTGCGATTTTTGTGAAAGGTATGGTCGATAAAATGGACTTATATAGCAGCCAGATTAGCAGATTAATAGCAGAATTAGCAGACTTACCGGGTATCGGTGCCAAAACTGCACAGCGTCTGGCATTTCATATTTTAAACATGCCGGAGGAAAAAGCGAAAGGGTTATCCGATGCAATTATGGATGCAAAGCATAATGTGCGTTATTGTAAGCAATGCTTTACACTGACAGATGAAGATGTTTGTCCGATTTGTAAGGATGCAGCTCGCGATCATAAGACGATTATGGTAGTTGAGAATACCAGAGATCAGGCAGCTTATGAGAAGACGCAAAAGTATGAAGGTGTATATCATGTTCTGCATGGTGCGATTTCTCCGATGCTTGGAATCGGACCAAACGATATTAAATTAAAAGAACTAATTAAACGTCTGGAACAGGACGTAGATGAAGTAATTATTGCTACAAACTCCAGTCTGGAAGGAGAGACTACGGCGATGTATATCAGTAAGCTGATAAAGCCTACAGGTATCAAAGTGACACGAATTGCCAGCGGTGTTCCGGTAGGCGGAGATTTGGAATATATTGATGAAGTTACACTGTTTCGTGCCTTAGAAGGCCGGACAGAATTATAACTGAAGGAGACACTATGACAAATTTAGAACTGCAAAAAACAGCAAATGAAATTCGTAAAAGTATTATAACTGCAGTACACAGCGCAAAAAGTGGACATCCGGGTGGGTCATTGTCTGCGGCAGATATTTTTACCTATTTGTATTTTGAGGAAATGAATGTTGATCCAGCTAATCCACACATGGAAAACAGAGACCGGTTTGTTCTTTCAAAAGGACATACAGCACCGGGCTTATATGGCGCTTTGGCGGAGAAAGGCTTTTTCCCAAAAGAAGATTTGGTTACACTACGTCACGTAGGCTCTTATTTACAGGGACATCCTGATATGAAGAGAGTGCCGGGCGTTGATATGTCATCAGGTTCTCTTGGGCAGGGTGTATCAGCAGCCGTAGGTATGGCAGCAGCCGGAAAGCTTGATAAGAAAGATTACCGTGTATATACACTCTTAGGTGACGGTGAGATTCAGGAAGGTCAGGTATGGGAAGCAGCTATGTGGGCAGGCTTTAAACAGCTTGATAACCTTGTAGTAATTATAGATAATAATAATTTACAGATTGATGGCGAAATTGATAAAGTATGTTCTCCATATCCAATTGATAAAAAATTGGAAGCATTCAACTTCCATGTAATCACAATTGATGGAAATGATTTTGACCAGATTCGTGCAGCTTTTGCGGAAGCAAGAACTGTAAAAGGAATGCCGACAGCTATCATTGCTAAGACCATTAAAGGAAAAGGTGTTTCTTTCATGGAAGATGTTGCAGACTGGCATGGCAAGGGTCCAAATGACGAGGAATATGCGATTGCAATGGAAGAATTAGAGAAAGCAGGTGAAGCATTATGTCAGATGTAAAGAGAATTGCAACCAGAGACAGCTATGGTAATACTTTGGTTGAATTAGGAAAAGAACATGAGGAAATCGTTGTTTTAGATGCAGACCTTGCTGGTTCTACTAAGACAGGTGTATTTAGAAAAGCATTTCCGGAGAGACATTTTAATGCAGGTATTGCAGAAGCGAACATGGTAGGTCTTGCAGCAGGTTTTGCAGCCTGTGGAAAAGTGCCATTTATCAGTTCATTTGCGATGTTTATTGCAGGACGTGCATATGAGCAGATTCGTAACAGTATCGGATATCCGGGACTTAATGTAAAAATAGGTGCATCTCATGCAGGTATTTCTGTAGGTGAAGATGGAGCTACACACCAGTGTACAGAAGATATGGCTTTAATGCGTCAGATTCCGGGAATGATCGTAATCAATCCGGCAGATGATGTAGAAGCAAAGGCAGCTGTAAGGGCAGCTTATGAACATGTGGGACCGGTATATTTACGTTTTGGACGTCTTGCAGTTCCAGTATACAATGATCCGGAAACATATAAGTTCGAAATCGGAAAAGGTGTTGTAATCAAAGAAGGTACAGATGTTACTATTTTAGCAACCGGTCTTTGTGTAAAAGAAGCAATTGAAGCAGAAGAACTGTTGGCAGCAGATGGTATTTCTGCTGAAATTATTAACATTCATACAATCAAACCGATTGACAGAGAGTTAGTAGTGAAATCTGCATTAAAGACAGGTAAGGTTGTTACCGTAGAAGAGCATTCTATTATTGGCGGCTTAGGAAGTGCTGTAGCAGAAGTATTATGTGAAGAAGCTCCAACCAAGTTATACAGAATTGGTATTAGAGATGAGTTTGGTGTATCAGGTCCGGCCCTTGAATTACTTCACAAATATGAGCTGGATGCAGAAGGCATTCATAAGCAGGTAAAAGCCTTTTTAAAGGAAAAATAAAAAGAAATCAATGTATTTTTATGAGGGTGCTGAGAGCACCCTCATTTTTTGTCGAAAAAATCCAATTTTTGATGTCATATTTTTCCAAATTCCGCACAGTTCGTGTGATAGCATGTCTTTAAAGTAAAGGTCTGTAACGTACAGTGTAACTATTCAGTAGGTCTGTGAAGTTGCTGAACAGTTACCGAACAGTTACAAAGTTCATGTATTTATTCGCCGCCGTACTGCGGCAGAAAAGGAGGAAACTATGATAGAAATCATTCAGGAAGAGAACTGGGATGGTGAAGAGGAAAGAAGAGGATTGCCAAAGAACATTAAACAGATAGGTACGCCGGATGTGGGGGATCGCATATACATAGAAAATAACGCATATCAAAAAATGCATCCTTATGGTCAAAGTGCAGAAAAAATGGTGTATGTAATGCTGGGGCGATTTGACGACTTCGCCGGAAATACCTGTATTTTTATAGAAGATGCTGTAAAAATGAATGAGGTAGAGTTTAATGGAAAGCTGCCAGTCTGGAATGATGAGAGTTGGGGATATTTGTACAGAAAGTTAAAGCCGGAACATGAAAATATGATTAT
>CAYYZV010000243.1:0-3428 GCA_964476275.1 uncultured Roseburia sp. | reverse complement strand
ATAATACCTACCGCCTTCATTCTGCGCCACCTGCCTTAATAATTACTTCACCGCCAGGAAGTTTACCATCCGGATAATCTTCCATACTTGTTTTACCCGAGATCGCAGTATTCTTTCCGATTGTTACATTCGCTGGTACAACAGAATCTTCTCCAATTGTAACCAAACCAAATCCATATACATCCGGATTATAAGTATTTGGCACTTCCTCACCAATACCTAATCTGACATCATCATGAATGACGCAATTTTCAGCAATAATTGCTTTATTTACGATAACATTCTCTCCGATAGTGCTACCCTTCATAATAATAGAATCTCTTACAACGGTACCCTGTCCGATGGTGACACCTGCGCCAAGCACACTGTTATAAACCTCACCGTATATTTCAGCGCCTTCGCCAATAATGCTCTTAACCACCACTGACTCAGATGCAAGATATTGAGGTTCAATAATATCACATTTGGTGTAAATTTTCCAGTACTCTTCGTAAAGATTAAATTCTGGAATTAAATCTATCAGCTCCATATTTGCTTCCCAATAAGAACCTAATGTACCAACATCTTTCCAATAGCCATTGTATTCGTATGCAAACAGGCGCTGCCCTCTCTCATGACAATACGGAATGATATGCTTGCCAAAATCACAATTACTCTGGTCTTTCATGGCAATCAAAGCTTCCTTTAAGACTTCAAACCTGAAGATATAAATCCCCATAGAAGCCAAATTACTGCGCGGATGCTCTGGCTTCTCTTCAAATGCTGAAATCTTCTTATCCTCATCTGCTATCACGATACCGAATCGGTTCGCCTCTTCTAAAGGTACCGGCATGGTTGCTATGGTAACATCTGCATTATTTTCCTTATGGAAATCAAGCATTACCTCATAATCCATTTTATAAATATGATCTCCTGATAAAATCAGGACATATTCCGGATTATACTGCTCCATATAAATTAAATTCTGATAAATGGCATTGGCTGTTCCTGTATACCACTCACTGTTCTTACTTTTCTCGTAGGGTGGCAAAACTGTCACTCCGCCGTAATTTTTATCCAAATCCCACGGAATACCGATTCCAATATGAGTATTCAGACGTAATGGCTGGTATTGTGTTAATACTCCAACTGTATCAATTCCTGAATTAATACAATTGCTCAGCGGAAAATCAATAATACGGTATTTTCCTCCAAAAGCAACAGCTGGCTTCGCAACAGACGCAGTCAAAACACCAAGCCTGCTTCCCTGTCCTCCTGCCAGTAACATTGCTATCATTTCTTTCCTAACCATGTCACTCACCTCTCGTTTTTCCACTCGTCAGCTGAACCAGCATCAGATTTATAACTATTTAGTAAATATTCACACCTACTGAATAGTTATTCAGATTTTACCCTTAGGTATTAAGAAAAGTATAACACATTGATGAATTTGGTACAAGATTTTTCACATATTTAACTACGATAGTCTTCTTTTTTGTGGCACTTTGTATAAATTTTTACTTTATTATTGTTTTAATTCCTTTTTTTACAAAATTTTTTTGTTATATAAACTTTCCAAATTCTGAATATATAGGTATAATTACCTATATAATAAGTTACTTTCGTATTATTACAGGAAAGGATACACATTTGTATGTACAAAATTAATTTTAATCAGCCGATTCACGTCCACTTTATCGGCATAGGCGGTATCAGCATGAGTGGACTTGCAGAAATCCTGCAAAATGAACATTTTACAATTTCCGGCTCTGATGCTAAGGAGTCTCCTTTAACCCGGCATTTATCTGAAAAGGGTATGCAGATTTTTTATGGTCAGTCTGCTGACAATATAATTCCCGGCATTGATTTGGTGGTATATACTGCTGCAATCGCAGTAGACAACCCAGAATTTACCTGTGCAAAGGAAAAAGGCATCCCTATGTTAAGCCGTGCCGAACTGTTAGGACAAATCATGGATAATTACAGCCGTTCAATTGCTGTTTCCGGCACACATGGCAAAACCACTACCACCTCTATGATCAGCCAGATTTTATTATCTGCAAGCTGTGACCCAACAATATCAGTAGGCGGTATTTTAAATGCTATTAATGGAAACCTGCGGATAGGTGCTTCCGAATACTTTATTTCAGAAGCCTGTGAATATACCAACAGTTTTCTGCATTTTTATCCAAAATACAGCATAATCTTAAATGTAGAAGCAGAACATTTAGACTTTTTCAAAGATTTAGACGATGTCCGCAGCTCCTTCCGTTCTTTTGCAGGCAATACCAAAGAAGATGGTGTTATCATTATTAATGGAGAAATCGAAAATTACAAAGCACTCGTAGAGGGGCTTCCTGCAAAAATAATTACTTATGGCTTAACAGAAGGCTTTGACTATTATCCAGCGAACATCACCTTTAATGAAAAAGCCTGTGCTTCTTACACCGTGATGTATCAGGGAGAGGTTCTCATGGACGTAAGCTTAGGGGTTCCCGGTATGCACAATGTATCGAACTCTCTTGCTGCCATTGCCTTATCTATGGAGCTTAAATTAAACAAAGACGACATCCTGGCCGGTCTTTTGGCTTTTGGAGGAGCAAACCGCCGTTTCCAATATAAAGGAACTTTAAACGGAGGTATTACCGTCATCGATGATTATGCCCACCATCCAACAGAAATCCGCGCCACCTTAAATTCTGCGGTTAATTATCCACATAAGCGTCTGGTTCTTGTATTCCAGCCTCACACTTATTCCCGTACCAAAGCCTTCCTGAAGGAATTTGCTGAAGTACTGCACACCGCAGATGTAGTCGTTCTGGCAGATATTTATGCAGCCCGCGAAAAAAACACTTATGGTATTTCTTCCAAAGATTTACTGGATAAACTGAAAGAATACGGCACAGAATGCTACTATTTCCCAACTTTTGATGAAATTGAAGCATTTTTATTGAAAAATTGTGTAAACGGTGACTTGTTGATAACTATGGGTGCCGGAGACATTGTAAACATTGGTGAAAAACTACTTTTCCACTAAGTTATCCACGTTATCCACATTCAAAGTGTTGAGAACATCAACTTTTGAATGTGGATTTTTATGTTTACATAATTATTTTTCTGAAATTTTAAAGATTCCCTCATATTCTTTGGTTTTACAGGCTTTTTCATGGTTTCCATAAAATTCCAATAAAAGTTATCCATATAGTTATCCACATTATCCACAACTTTATAAACACTTAAATTTCCTATATTTGCTGATTTTTTTTCACTTCTCTTTTTGAAATCCTTGTGATATAATCTCTTCACACAGATTTCAAACCGCCATTTTTCGGCATTTTAAAGCTTAGAAAGGTAGGATGTTATATGCCAAAAATTAATTTATACTGTGCAAAACAGACCTCTGCCACAAGCGTCTCTAACATCTTCATTGATGAATATATGTCCGAGGC
>CAYYZV010000242.1:0-3466 GCA_964476275.1 uncultured Roseburia sp. | reverse complement strand
TTTACTGTTTCGTTACATACTTCTGCAACCTGCTCTGCGGTTTCTCTGGTATTGTATATGCCAGCTTACCGCTTTCCAGTAATGGCTTAATATAGACTCTAGTCATATAAGTTAAATTCTTATAACCTATATGTTCTGAAATTTCTTTCTTAGTCCTTGCAATTTTACAGAATTCAAGTATCTTTTCTGTAACCGTATCATTCCCGACTTGGTCACTGACTTGGTCACTGACTTGGTCACTGACTTGGTCACTAGCCTTTGGACCCGATTTCATTGTAGCAGTTTCATTCAGTGGAATCACTGTTTTAAAAACATCACCTTCTACAAACTGCGGAATGCCACCGGAATACAACTTGGTAAATTTATAAGTATTCCGCATACCGGAACCTAATTCATCGGCAAGACCGATTTCCCTAAACACCTTAGAGATTGCAGGATTTTTAGGAAATGGCTCAAATGTATTCAAATTTAAATTCCCATATCCATGAGTTCTGTTACTATTCTCCGCAAATATCCGGTCTTTCTCTATTACCATCTTTGCCACATAACCGCTTGAATAATCCCTGTGTGCCAGACTGTTCGAAATGATTTCCCTTAAAATTGCATCTCTGGCACTAACAGACTGCATTCCGTCCAAAACAAATGGATCATTTAAATGCTTTTTAGCAAACTCACTCATTCTGTCATAGCTGTCCAACAAATTGGTAACTATCACATCTCTATCATCGTATCTGTCCAAATTCTGCACTCGAAAAATCATGTCCGTTTTATGCTGTGGAAGTGCTGACATAATAGTTGTATCTTTTCCAAATAGCAGAATCGCCGCCAGTGTAATTCCCTCTCTTCTACTTTCATGATCCAACAAAATAAGTCCTGCACTTCTTAACAGCTCCTCATCGTCCATTGACAACCAAGGATGATTGTTGCTTCTTGCACGAGTCATCTTTCTAGCTCGTTCTATTAGATCCGGACGAAGTACATCCATTCCCCATTCCGGAAATACCTTATTTACAAAATAGGTTCCCTGCTTTCTTGCATATAATTTATATACAAGTTCTTCATTATCAGTAATATCGATATCGGATTCGTTATTTCTATCATATATTCGCCCAGAACATCTGCTTACCTGTGTACCAACAGGCACATAAATATGCAGTATTTTTCTTCCCTGAAGTTCATGCTCTACCGGTGTTAAAAATAGCGGTGGGTACATTTTGTTTGCATTATTAATTGCAGTCACAAAATCTTTCTTCATTTTTTCAATGCAATTGGGTTCTATACCAAGTATCTCCCCATTATCTTTCACACCTAAGAAAACATGACCACCATCTCTATTAGAAAATGCACAGATACTTTCATATACATCCTTTGTGATATCTGTTGTGGATTTCTTGAACTCAGTCGTATGACACTCGCCTTTTCCTATAATTTCCAGTAATTCTTTTTCGTTCAATTTTTTCACTCCTTCCTGCATTTTCTTCCATAATCAGCAAATCAATTTTAACATATTGCTTGATAAAATACTACTTCCACGTTATCTCATACAGATAATATTTTTACATTATTCTTGATTGCTCTCTAAGGCATCCATCTCTTCTGCATGCCAATCTTCTTCGGCCATTCTTTTCTCTTCAAAGAAAACAATTGCTTCATCTTCCCTTTCTCTTTCCAAGAATTCATCTACTGCATTTTTAATAATCTCAGCATTACTGTCATCATATGAGTCCATAACTACAGGCATATAGCTTGTCTGTTCTGGACTATATTCTGCTTCTCCATTCATATATCCAATATCGCCATTTACAATGTTTTCATCTGCACTATACACTCTAATTTGCATAGCACTTGCAGTACCCTCTGAATCGTCAATATCGATAACTCCATATATTTCTAACTTTTTACTACTCTTGCCGGTTATTGAAAACAACAATTGTTCGTCTACCGAATCCTGCAGCTGACATTCTCCCAATACTTCAATTCCTTCATCAAAATATACCTTATTTACTGCATCTGTATAAATTTCATCTACTGTGTCTTGGAACAGCTTTAAAATCTCCTTCTTATCTCTTATCTTTACACCAGACTCCGATTCTATGATTTCCATTCGGGCTTCTTGCTCATATTCTCGTTGATCCGCAATTGCCTGCAATGTTTCTTCAACTTCCTCCGAACAGTTTTCCTCATCAAACTTAATAACTGCCTCTCGTATAAATCTTCTGAATTCTCTGGTATCACTTAACATAGTTTCTTTTGACATATAATCCAGTAATTTGTTATGTGCCACATGATTCCTATTTGCAATAAAAGATGTTAGTAATTCTTCCCACTTTACCGAATCAGCTATTAGTGGTTTAAAAAACTTTTCCCATATATTATATTTTTTAACATATCTGTTCTTTAAAAAATCTAATGCTGACTTCATTTTATCCAATTGTGTTGTTGCAAAGATTCTTTCTTTAATAAGATTTTGCATTTCAGGACTATCCTGCATAGCATCAGAATAAATATCTGTCATTACAGTATCCATTAATTTTTCCAATGTTACCGTATAAAGATTGACATCTATGTTATTAAAGTTAGGCACATTCCTTTTTATGATTACAGCATTTTCTTCAATGCTGGCTTTTAACTTATAAAATTCTGGTCTGTCATGCCAATCAATTCCAAAATGCTCTATCATAATTCTACTGATAAATGCCCGAAGTTCATTCTCTGCCATATAGATATCTGAATAAACCTCTCTGGATAATTCCAACGACTGATTATCCTTTATCCAAACACATTTGTACCAATCCCTAATCAATGCATTCTTAATATTTATTTTCAACTTTTCCAGAAAGTGGTCATATCCTGCTACTTTCTCACGCATTTGTGGAACCGGTATACCTACGCGTATCTGAGAATAGCCAATCTTAACAGTAAATTGTCTATTCCATTCGTAGGTATCCATCTGGAATATTACAGTATACTCAACATCTTTGTAGGAAACTTTAAACTCAAAATTTCCTATCCTGTCTGTGCAACCAATATATTTCACTTTACAATCCGAACCAAACAAAGTTTCAATTCGTGCCATTATGCCCTGACAATACTCATCGGCTATATCCTCAACCTGCTCAACATCGGCTTCAAAAATATCATCCTTAACCATTTTTCTCTTTTGTATTTTTGACAAATCCTTTATTTCTATCATTTTAAATTCTATTTCATAATTCATATTCTCAACCTCACACTTGAACTACCATATTATTTTGGGCATTTAATTCCCTTTTTACGCCATCTATATCTTTAATTATACTTGATAGTACTTTATTTCTACAATCCACATTTTTCTACTTTATGTGCTTTAGGCAGAAACTGATTTCATGGTCCAGGGATATGCGAATCTCCTTTACCGCCATGTTAAACAACTCTTCCTTAAACTCCCTCTGGTATCCTTCCTGCTTTAAAAGTCCGATAAGCTGCT
>CAYYZV010000241.1:0-3483 GCA_964476275.1 uncultured Roseburia sp. | reverse complement strand
GAAGCCGACATAAAGGAGTTCGTAATTGTCAGCACAATCGGCGTCAGAAAAAGTGCTGCCGCCATCACTGCAAAAAATGTCAGCGCTGCTTTTATGACCAGTTCTTTTCTTTTCCTTTCTTTTGTCATTCTTCCTCAATATCCTTTCCATAATGATTTTCAAACAAAATCATAGCTCCAATAATTATAATCATTACAATTGACATATAAATCGCCGCAGTAGAAAGCTTCTGATAATCCGCAGATGCAAACGTATTATTCATATAATGCTGCAGCATATAAAGCGTACCTACCGGATATTCTCCTGTCAGCAAATATACCTCTCTAAATACCTTAAACGAATTAATAATCGAAAGAATGGTGGTAAACACAATCATCGGTGACAAATAACGCAGCTTAATATGCCAGAATATCTTCCATTTTCCGGCACCATCCAGCTTTGCCACTTCGATTACATCCTTTGGAATATTTCCCAGTGCCGATAAAAACAAAATCATATTATATCCGAGATTCTTCCATAAAAATAAAAGAATAATGACAAACAATCCTGCGGAAGATTTCAGCCAGTCAATTCTATCTCCGCCGTATTTGATAAGCAATTCATTTACTACGCCATTATAATCAAACAACACCTGAAAAATCAGTACTACAGATGCAATCGGCACCATAAGCGGTGTCAAAAAAGCACTTCGAAGCTGGCTTCGCATCGGAATGCCAAAATCCAATAATGATGCCAACAGCAATCCTAATACAACTGCCAGCGGAACCGCAATCACAGAAAACATAAGTGTATTCCCTACTGCCATTTGAAACGCATGATTTTTAAATACATTTATGTAATTTGTAAACCCGACGAACTGTTTACTAATGGAATTATCCACAAAAGAATAAAAAATAACCACCAAAAAAGGAAGTACAAAAAATAACAATACGCCTATAAGGCTAGGTGCCAGAAATAATCCTGCCACCTTATCCTTATTCTGCTTCCTTGAAGCCTTATTCACTTTTTCTTTTTTTTGTAAAAACTTAATTTGTTTCACTTAAATATACCCATACACGGCTTTGAATAATTTCTGCAACTTCCTCTGCACTCTTCTGACCAGAGAAATATGCTGCCGCCTCTTCATTAATAATATTCATAATATTACTTGAAACTGCTCCATCCACTGCTGTGATATTCGCAATCAAATCTTTTACTTCATCTACCTGTTCCTGTGTTGCCGGTTTAATTTCAACCATGAAATCTCCCCATCCCCAGCTGCCATTATTATCTTCTGACATTGCATTTTCACAGAATTTATCAAATTCATCCTGGCGGATTGAGAAATTGTAACTGTTATAATACATACTTTCGGTATCTTTCGGAAGGAAATATTCTCGGATTAATTTCCACGCTACTTCTGTTTCTTCACAGTTCTTTGTAATGCCAAAGGTCGAACCAAAGCTCATCAATGCACCATTTCCTTCTGTGGTCGGATAACCAATATAAGTAAGCTCTTCACCAAAAATTTCTGTATATAACTGAATTTCTGCAAAGTCAGAGATATTATAAGCTGCCAAAAGCACCTTGCCGCTGTTCATTAACGTAGTTTCATCTTCTCCCTCAATCCATTCATACTCTTCCGGGAAAAGATTTGCAAATTCTAAAACATCAATAAATTCCTGACTGTCAAAGTTACAGTTAATATTTTCCATATCAATGAACTGCTTATAGCCTAAATTCATACACATTTCAAGTGCCCATGCGCGGGTTCCTCCATAGAACAATTCCGTTCCCGGCTCTTTCGACTCTAATAAAGCCTTCATATCTGCAAATGTCCAGCCAGGTTCTGTTCCTACGTCAGAAACCTTTCCAAGTACAGTACTTACACTAAATCCGGTTGGAAGTCCCACTAACTTCTCATCATATGTACAAGCATCCAAAACACTGCTCATTAAATTCTCACGTTTGATTTCTTCGTCTGATTCAATAAATGTATTCAAATCAATCAGCAGTCCCTTTGAAGCAAAATTCATCATATGCTCGTATGGAGAAATTCCATTGAAATATACAATATCTACTTCCGGATCTGATGCAATTGCTGTCATAAAACCTGCCATTGCATCCTCGTAATCCATATCTGTAAAATCCTCATAAAATTCTTTGATATGAATACGTGTTTCCGGATTCTTTTTATTGATATTAATAACCTTCTGCTCCAACTCTGAATCTGCATTAATACACGCTAAAGTAACCATTTTAATTTTTGCAGCCTCTTCTGCCGGAATCTCTTCGACAATTGCTGCTTCATCCAAAGTTTGATATGTAGTATTATCATAGGTCTGTGTAACAACTAAAATTCTGCCGTCTTCTAAAATCTGATAGCCTCTCACACTATTGCTTGAAATATTGGCATCTACCCAGTTTAAATACAATTCTTTTTCTAATGTCTCAATATTTAATTTATAAATAGAAGCACCATCTGATACTAAGTAATTCTTTTCATCAATTGCATAAATATCATTGACATAATTTTCTCCCAGACTGATTTCTTCTGTAATTTTCATTGTCTGCGGATCAATAATATTAATTAAATATCCTGTATAATCTGCATTCCATGACAATGCACCTACACGTCCATCTCCTAATTCCACCAAACCATTTCCATAGTTTTCAAGCTTTATTTTGCCTGTCTGCTTTCCTGTTTCATCAAAAGCCATAATAAAATACTCATCTGACATGTCACTATACAGGTTTATGTACATATACAATGTATCGTCTGCCGCAACCATATCCATCACATAAGAGTACATCTCTTCGGATTCCGTCTCTACCGGCATCGCATAGACTTCATTTCCGTCTGCATCCATTTTCTTTACTTCGTATTGATAAGTACGAGGCAGATTTGACGCTGTCCACTGATTCATGATTTTGGTATAATCCAAGCTGCCCTCTGCATTTTTATACTCATCCCGTTCCTCAAACGCCTCTACATAATATTCATTCCAATCTGTCAATGCAGCATCCGTATCTGCATAGCCCCAGTTTTCTACCATAAAATTCAAAACATCATCTAAGGCAGCATTTGTCCAATCCTTCATCTCTGATGCATCTACTGTCCATGACTGTACATATAAATACAGATTTCCCTCTTCATCTACTGTATACTGGTCTACATACATACCACCTTCAAGAAGATTCTCACTGCCGCTTTCATCATTTACAAAGTATGTATAGCTTTCCTTTGTACTCATATTGTAGGAATAAATCCCATACTTTGTGTAATCCTCTGTTCTTGCTGCATAATACACCGTATCTCCGTTTATAATTGGTGTGCCATTCAAATTTGTGAATGTATCCGGCATTTCCTCCTGATAATCTGCACGATAAAACTTCACATCCGAACTGCTGCTTTCTGTGCCGCCGCATGCTGTCAATCCAATACCCATACAAAGCACCATAGCTGCTGCTAATCCTCTTTTTCCATTCCCTTTTTTCATTCTT
>CAYYZV010000240.1:0-3487 GCA_964476275.1 uncultured Roseburia sp. | reverse complement strand
GACAATACTGATTATGGATGATGAGAAAAGGAAGGTCAATAAGACAGATAAAAACGTGCTGTAAAAAACAGCACGTTAATTATACTAATTCTGGTCTAACATATTTTCAAATTCTTCTGTTACAATCGGACGAGAGAAATAATATCCCTGCAGACTGCATTCTTTGAACTGGCATAAGAATTCAACCTGTGACGAGATTTCTACACCTTCTACGACAACTTTTAATTCCATTGTCTGGGCCATTCCGATTAAGGCTTTTAGAATCAAACGTCCTTTTTCCTGTTCACCATCTAAGAATTTTAAATCCATCTTAATGATATCAAGGGGCATTTCTTTTAGCATATTCAAAGAAGAGTAACCGCTTCCAAAGTCATCCATCGCAATTTTAAAGCCAATATCCTGAAGCTCACGGATTTTATCATAAATAACATCCGGATCTTCTCCGCAAAGAGACTCGGTAATTTCAAGCTCGATATCCTTTGTTTCCAAATCATATTTTTCGACTAATGAAATAAGCTTGTGCTTCAATTCGTGACCATAAAAATGTGCTCTGGATACATTGATGGAAAGTGGAACATAGAATTTTCCATCTTTTTTGCGTTTTGCTAAGAAACGACAGGTTTCTTCCCATACAAAGTAGTCTAAGTGAATAATAAAACCATTCTTTTCAAAAACCGGGATAAAAAGACCTGGAGAAATAATTCCTTTTTCAGGGTGCTTCCATCTTACCAGTGTTTCACCACCGACAATTTTTCTGGTATTTGGATTGAATTTTGGCTGAATTACAATATAAAACTGGTTTTCTGCCAAAGCTCGTTCCATGTTGTTTTCAATTTCCTGTTCTGCTAAAATCTGTTTATGTTCTGCATCGTTATAAAAATGAATGTAATCCACATAATTTTGCTTCTTTTCATGTGCAGCAACCAAGGCTTTATCACACATTACGTTGACAGGAGTAGTGGTTTGAGAATCTGCAAGGTAGATACCATAAACCACTCGAATATCCATATCTTCCAAAAAGGTTTTGTAAGTTCGTGGGAAGTTAATTTCATCAAAAATTCTTTTTGGCATACACATATAATAATGATCTGACATAAAACGTGCAGGAATAATATGATATTTTTCATCTAATATTTTCAATTGTGCGGCAATTTCAAATAATAGGCGATCACCGGCTGGCATTCCGTATAATTCATTTACGATTTTAAAGTTGTTAATATTCATCGTAACGATACACATTTCTTCTTTGGCATTATTAATCATTTCCTGAGCTATTTCAAAGAAATAGGTTCGATTATACAAAGCTGTAATTTCATCTAATTGAAGCCTTTGGCGAAGCATTTCATTTTCGTGTTTTTCAATTTTCAGCTTTGCCATTCGATGCATCATAATGGTATAGATGCATAAACCGATAATTAAAGCTGCTATAATAATTATAATCCATTTCCAGGACTGATACCAAATATCGTCAAAGCCTATGACATATGGATGCTGTAACAGTTCTTTTGTAACAATTTGCTCTTTTTCTTCATCAGAGATATGATGAATGGCTTTGTTTATAATTTCTATTAAAAGAGTATTTTCTTCATTAGCTACAAGATGAATTTGATTACTGTATTCGTGTCCCGGAACAATAGTCAATTTGTCTGCATATTCCGGTTTTTGCATAAGATAACTGGTACGGAAGCTTCGCTGAATGGCCAAATCTGCTTTTTTATTTATAACGGCATCTAAACAGTCTTCGGAATTGTCATAGTATACAATCTGGTAGGAAGGATTTTCTGCTAACAGCATAGGCTCGATATAAGAAATTTCCGATGTAAGAGCCACGATATAATCAGTGCTGTTTTCATTGACAAATGCATCCTGACGTTTAATGTAGGAGATATCAATATCCATAAGCGGCTGACTGATAAGAATATTATCTGTATCGCTGTGTTCAATTGCTCGAAGCGTTCTTAATAAAAGATAATTTTCGTCAATTTCATCATAGATGATTTCGGAGTAATTATCAGATTCATCGGTCTCCAATTCGAAAGAAATGCCGCTTTTTTCAGATAATAAATTCATGTACTCGGCCCAGATTCCCTGTATTTTTCCATTTTCCATATAACAGGAAGGATGCTGGTACATTACAATTTTTACTTTTATGGAATCCAGACTTTCAATATAGGCAAGTTCTTCTTTCGTATATAATGGTGTAAGGGAAAGAGAAGAGTGACCAAAGTACTCTTTATTTAAGTTTCCTTCAAAACTAGGGTCATCAAACATAATCTGCTGAAGTACAGCTTCGATTTCTTCAATTAATTCAGGATTTTCTTTATTTGTAATACAGTAAAAGGCATTTGCGCTCAGACGGTCAACCAGGCTTAAAGCAGAAGTTCCATAGCGGCTTCCAATAGAAAATAAATCGATTTCACCATTTTCTAAGGCTGCTCTCATATCATTTTTTTGTTCAAAGTAAACTACTTCACAGTCAATTTGATGTTTTTCTGCATATTCAATAAATTCGACAGAAGAGTAGCTCTCCTTTAAAAGACCGACGGTACAGCCATCTATAGCATCATAATCCTGATATGTAATTTCGCTGTCAGGAAGCGCATATAAGAGCGTGGTTTCATAACCGAAAGGGATATCTGAATATAAAAATTCTGCTGCATGTTCCTCTGTGTAATGAGCAGTACAGATAAGGTCAATTTCACCGGTTCGAAGTTTGACGAATGAATCTGACCAGCCTGCAACGTTGACATATTCATATGTCCAATTGGTATATTCTGAAATTTTGTTCAGATATTCTACACCATAGCCAAAAAATTCACCATTATTTTCTTGAATGAAATGGGAATTTTGATCATATCCGACTCGGATGACTCGTTCTTCTGCGTTTACAAGCGTTGTTTCTATTGGCAGTATAGATAGAACCAAAGCCAATAGAAGACCCCAAATAAGATGTTTTTGTTTCTTCATTTTTAATCTCCTCATTTTGAGAAAAGATCCACTGGACAATTTTCTAATACATTAGTTCTAGAAAAAAGTGCACTAAACCCTTTCTATTGTTATTTACATGGCAATTTGAAAGCCCTAGTAATAATTCTATCATATCACTATGACTTTCGAATTGCCAATATAATATTTATTAATATGTGTTTTTATAATTCTTCTAAAGATTTATATTTCTGATATCTTACATCCGCATCTTCTTTTGCAGCTTTAAAGAGAGTTTCCGCATTTTCCGGGAAAGTACGTTTTAATGCAGCATATCTGGTTTCACCGTCTAAGAATTCTTCATAATCCATGCTCGGAGCCTTAGAATCCACTATCATAGGCTTTTCGGCATTTGGATTGTAGCGGTATAAGGTCCAGTAACCGGCATCTACAGCACGTTTCATTTCGTTCTGAACATTTGCCATTCCTGCTTTGATACCATGTGCAACACAAGGTGTGTAAGCTACGATAACAGAAGGTCCTTTGTGCTGTTCTGCTTCGT
>CAYYZV010000239.1:0-3506 GCA_964476275.1 uncultured Roseburia sp. | reverse complement strand
CAGCTCATTTATATTACCACATCGCTTTCGCTTTGTCAACAACTTTTTTATTTTTATTTTTCGATGTTTTTCAACATCTTGTTGCTTTCAAACCAGCAACTCGTTTATTTTATCACAAGCTTTCGAGTTTGTCAAGCATCTTTTTCATCTTTTTTAATATCTTTCTCTGCAATTCTGCTGTAAAGTTATTTCTTAAGATGTTGCCCGCCGTTCCCAGCGGGCGAAGATTATAATAACACCAATCCCCGTTTGTGTCAATACTATTTTTTATTTTTTTGCAGATTTTTTATCCCTTTTTCCAAAATAAATAGATGTAGTGGTCAGATTGCTCTACAGCCACTACATCTATTATTTTTCATTTTAAAATTTTTTACATCATCATCGTAAGCATCAAATTGTTTTCATATAAGTATGTGAGAAATTCATTAGCATAAATTTGTGAAATGATATTGCTTCCTAATTCTGTTGTACACATTACCGCCACAAGATAAAATGCAATCCATATTATCAGCAGACCATTTGCCGCGCCTGCTGCCAGCCCCAGCATTCGATTCGCAAAGCCTATAATCGGAAGCTTTCCAATGAAACCTAATACTGCTGAAAGCAATGCTGATACAATAGCACCCAAAACAATTGCTATTAATGTAGATACTCCCTGCAGGAAAAAATCGGCTAAAGCCACTGCTGTCTTGCCATACAATCCCTGCGATGCCAGTAGCTCCTCTGCCATTTCAGAGGTTTGATCTTTGAGTCCCTCTGACAGCTCAGAAGTCTTGTTTTCCAACTCCTCTAATACATCAGGCGGCAATTTATCCGCAATTGCTGTAAATAGTTCGTTCTCAGAAAGTGCATTCTGTGAACCTCTGCCAGCTTGTAATGCCTGTTGTGTCTGCCGCTGTAATGTTTCTTCGCAATATATCACCACTTTATTATATATCTCTGTTTCGTTTTTCAAATAATCTTCAATGTATGGTGTGGCGCAAATCACGAACACCAAAATTACGAGCCAGGAAATTAACGAATATACAATTTTCAAAAATCCTTTTGCATATCCTGTTAATGTATAGCCTGCTAAAATTCCAATTACTATTATTAATACCCAATTCATCTGTACCTTATTTCAACCTCGCTTGTTCTGTAATTCCATTCAATATGAAGGTATAATTTAAACCAGACCTTCCTGGTATTACCTTATAAAATTCATCTTCAAATTCATAATGAAACTTAAATATTCCATGGATTGTATAAATATCACATACGTTACGGTTGTATACGCACACCTCGTTACTGCTTAAAAGCTCCACTCCCACATATTCCATATCTGTACTTTCTTCCATGGTTTGTCTTCCATTCAAATCATATACCCTGATAATATTTTTAAGTGTTTCTTCTGTACCATCACATATGATTCCTACATATTCATCATTGTAAAATACGCTGTTTACTTTTTCTGTAAATTCTACTCTTGCGGTTTCTGTTGGCGTCTGTGCACCTTCAAAAACCAGTATTCCAGAGTCTGCAACAGCAATCATACTATCCTTTGAGACAAAATTCAATTCCGGAATAAACATATCTTCGTATGTATTCACTGAAACCATGTGGTCAATTGCATTCTCTCCTACTGAACCAAAGTTATAAAATGCCACCGTGCTTTTTACGGTTCCGTCCTTTATATCCAATATGGATACTCCTAGTTTTATCGCATCATCTGATAAAGCAATTGCAACCGGATAGCCGCCCTTTTCTCCATGAATAGCACCGCTTACAAGGACATTTCCTTCTTTATCATACAATGAAAGCAACCCTTTTGACTGATTATCCATCAGCACTGCTATCGTTCCCTGCGAAGCTACACTTACCTGAATAATTGGATGATTTGTTTCTATGCTGTACACTAACCCACTATTATTTAAAATATAAATATCATTTCCTTTTTTATCATAAATTACAAGGTAATTTCCACACATATCTATCGTTGGATTCGACATTTCATAGGTCTGATTCCAGATTCGCTCATTATTGTGATCTGTGTAAAAGGCACCATCATTACTGTATTTTAAAATATTCCCCTGAAATTCTTTAAACTGCGTAGCTTTCGTATCCGCCCGTTCTGCACTGGCCCTGACATCATAATCTGTATACTGGCGCAATGACATATAAAGTCCTGTACCTGCAACTAAAACCAGTACAACTGCAGCCATTATTACAGTACGCTTTAATACTTTTAGCCGATGTTCTCTCAACTGTCTCTCAAACTCCTTCTGATCCCGGCTTGGAACAGTGTGAAACCCTTTTTTTCTTGCGTCTGTCATTCTCTAATTCCTTTTTATACCTTTGGCATTTTCCGCAGTGTTTAACTCACGAGCCCTTGGCTCGTTCATTCGCGGACTTTCGCGCATATTATACCATGTGCTTCGCACATGCTGTCGCGTGGGCGACCCATGCCATCCGGCGGTATAATATCTGCCGATATTATACCATGTACCACATAGAGTTTCACGCTTTTTTTCAAAACTTAAGATTTTAGTTCGGCAGTACCAAACGCTGCCCTGCGTATATGGCATCCGGATTTTCTATTTCATTTACTTTACATATCTGCTGCATCATTGCAGTTGTATTATAAATTTTCCGGCAGATAGCCGCCAGATTATCTCCCTGCTGTACAATATAATATCCCTGCGCAAGATATGTTTGTGCCTCAGACAGCGTTTCTGTGGCTGTTTCCGGCGGATCTGCCGATGGAGTATCTGTTTCTGTAACAACAGTTTCAGGTACTGGTGTCAGCACTGCTTCTGTGCTGCTTTCCGGCTGTGCCGTTTCAAGCTGTTCATTCTGCGTGGATGAAGCAATGGCATTTGTATCAACTGTCTGTGTCTCCGGCGTCTGAATCGGTGTAATATTTCCGACAATATCTTCTACTTTTACCGGATTTTCTTTTTCTGCATCCGTCACCATAACAGTCTGATATTCATCCATTTGATTCAATGCTACTTCCATATTTTCCATTTTTTCATAATTACGAAATGCGGAATAGCCCAATGCCCCAATTACAACTAGTAACAGTATCGTAGAAGAATAGGAGTTCCTGTAAACCGGCTGTGCAGTCTTTTTTCCATCTTTGCGCTTGTTTAAATAATCCCGATAGCTTTCCTGTCTGCGGGACCTGAGTTCTTCTTCGTATAAGCTATTTTCTTCTGTCACCTTTTTTTCTGCCTTCATATTCTCCATCACGGTTTCCATTCGTTCCGGTATGCTTTTATCGTAGTATATAAAAAAGCCTTCTCGACGCTTTAAATACCCGTTTCGATTGCAGAAAAACGCTTCCTCCCGTTCTAAAGTATCTAATAAAAGTAAGATCTGATGTGTTCCGCCAAAATATGTCTGATGTACCCGTTCTAACTGGGCAGTCATACTTGGAAGCTGTCCGCAAATATCTACAGCCCATCCAACGATAATCATATTTTCATGTTCCGGCTTTAACTTTCTGTACAAATATCCCCAACTCT
>CAYYZV010000238.1:0-3520 GCA_964476275.1 uncultured Roseburia sp. | reverse complement strand
TTCAAATTTTATTCTGTTTCTAGCTTTACATATTTCCCAACTCGTATACTTTTCTTGAAGATACTCATATATCTTCATTTCACTCATTTTTCATTTTTGGTGCTTCCTCTTTAGTAATCATTTTTTCCTCTTTTCAGCCAATTTTTAATTTGATGTGCTGGTATCGGTAAGTTTGCCATCAACAGTACATTCTTTTTACCCTTTTAAGTATTTCTTGAAGCTGACCATTTCTATAAGGCTTTATCCTTTGCTTTGGGCGTAAATTGTTTTTATCAAATTTAGTATATACCTAAAAGAAGATGATTGCCTTATTTTTTATACACTTCTTCAAACCTGCTCAATTAAAGTTCTTCTATTAGTTTATTTCGAAATAATATCTTCATATTAAATACTTTCTCAATATTATCAAATAAAATAGTTACATTGGAATCATCTATAGATGTAATAACGCCTTTTCCATATTTTTTATGTGTTACTATAAGTCCCTCGGCTAAATTATACACAAACGCATTGTATTCTGCTTCATTAAAAACGGCTTTATTTACAACCGCCGGACCCAATTTTTTAACAGCTTTAATAGCCTCACTTACAGCCTGCTGTCTTGCATTTTGCTCAACATGCTTTTTATAAAAAAGTTGTTTCATAAATATAGAAGGTTCCTGCGTTCTGAATAAAAACAAATTATTTTTTGCCCTGGTAATTCCCACATAAAACAATCGCCTTTCTTCCTCGTACATCCCTATCTCATCATTGCTTGCATGCTTTATGTCCTTTGGTATCGTTTCAGGAATTATCCCATTTTGAATGTCAATCATATAAACGTTATCATATTCCAATCCTTTACTGCCGTGAATCGTCGATAAAATAAATAAACTTTTATTCTCATTCTTTTTGTTCTGAATAATATCTTTCAGTTCTTCCATACGATTAAGAAACGCTTTTATAGAATCCTCTCTTCCAGCTATAGTTTTCATAGTAAATATTTTTGCATCACTCAACCCGGTTCTCTTCAGATAGTCACCATATCCCATATATTGAATAATACGATTTATAGCCTTTTGTGGAGGTTCGTTTCTCATATTATTAAAATGTGTTTCAAGTGCTTTCAAACTTTTCTTTATATGCGGTTTAATATCTAGATGTTCAAATATGGATGAAAAAATAGAAATATCATACTCACGGCTAATCTGGCAGGCTTTTAAAGCCATCTGTTTATTAAGATAGGTTGACACCTTGTAATATATCTGTTCAAACAAATCTGCATTTTTCATATCCCCTGCAAACTTCATTATATTCTGAATATCTAAAACTACCCTATGTGTAAAAAAGGATAATTCCGCATTACGAATCCTATAAGAAACATCATTTCTTTCCAGTAAATCTACAAGCGGTATTGCACTTTCGTTGTCTCTATAAAGCACAGCTGTCTGCTCGTTACAACTCTGTGCCACCTTGAGAAGATACGAATACTGTGCGCTTCTGCTTTTTAAAGATATTTCTTTTATCTCAGAACCAATTTCCCTGGCAGGTTTCATATGCTTTTCATGCCGCAGGGTATTCTTCTGAATAAATATATCTGCTGCTTCAACTATATTAGCATTAGATCTAAAGTTTTCTTCCATAAGAAGTATCTTCGCATTTGGATGATTTTTTTCAAATGATAACAGTGCCTCGGGATAAGCAGCTCTGAACCCGTAAATGCTCTGATCTTCATCGCCTACCATGAAAAGATTTTCTGTCTTTGATGCCAATAATGCAATGATTTCATGTTGTATTTTAGAAGTATCCTGTGCCTCGTCAACACAAATATATGGAAACATATTTTGATAATGACAAAGTAACTCAGGCGATTTCCTAAGTAATTTATACGAATATATCATTTGATCATCATAATCTATACGTCTGCGACTTCTTAATTCATCACAATAAGCCTTATAAATATCAAGCAGGTGGCACCCTGCATTTTTTTCAAGAATTTTTATCTCCTCATCAGAAAGCATCATATTTTTAATATATGTAATCATTGTTTTAATTTCTTTTAAATCACTTTCTGTCGGATATTCTTCTTCATATTTCTGATATAAAGATGAAATAATCCTAAGCAGCACCTTTTCATCTCCTTCAAGTTCATACGGAGTTTTTCCGATACGCCTGCCATATTCTTTTATAACTCCTGCACAAATACTATTTATAGTTCTAAATTCTAGTTTGGAACCAAGCTCTTCTCCAAAAAAACGACTGAATCTTTCCCGCATATCATTTGTTGCAGCTACTGTATATGTAAGTGTCAATATATTGGAAGGATTAATTCCACAACCATAAACCATATATCCCAGTCTTGTCACCAATACTGTTGTTTTTCCACTTCCCGGTACTGCAAGAAGCAGTACCGGTCCTTTAACTGCCTGTACGGCTTCTCTTTGCTGATTATTTAATTTAATCGGAAATTTATCTATAAAAGAATTAAAATCCATCATACTCATCCCTTAGATTGCCCCTCCTTTGGTTGCTGTATAATTTTTGGTTTGAGACTGACTCATACGCATGAACAAAAAAAGCCAACCATAACTTTTTCCTTCTAAAGAAAATATAGGATGGAATTTTGGTGGCAGTTCGCCATATACAGGCAATTCATAAGTTCCCTGAAGGATTTTTAACAAAATATCTTCATCACGATAGCAAAATAGGAAATCTCGTTTTCCTTTTATTTTCAATAGACTATCCACATCGATACCGTAAAAAAATTGTATGAATTATTCCCTCCTACAAATTTAAAATTTCCATCTGTTCTTTCATCTTATTTGAATTTTTCAGCCATTCGACATCTTTTTTATAAGATACAATCTATACGTTTTCTTATAAAATTAGTATAATACATTTATTCTAGAAAAGAAACGGAGAAAATCCATGTCAAATTCAAAAACAACTTTATTTGAAAAGGCTCCTGTACATAAGGCATTTTTTGCACTGGCACTGCCTTCTGTATTTGGAAAAATTATCATGCTTCTTTATAATCTGGCAGACACTTGGTTTATTGCAAGTACAAACAATACCGATATTGTTGCAGGTGTCTCTCTTGTAGCACCGGTATTTATGGTTATGATTGCTTTGGGTGATATTTTTGGTGTAGGCGGAAGCTCTCTTATATCCCGCCTTATGGGAAACCGGCAAAAAGAAGATACGAAGCGAATCAGTACACTCTGTTTTTATAGTGCATTGATTCTGGGAGGAATACTTGCTGTCCTTCTTCTAATCCTAAAAAATCCGATTCTTGCCATCCTTGGAACAGACCAAAATACTCTTACACATGCATCGGATTACTATACCTATATTGCTATCGGTGCCCCATTTATTTTAGCCTGCGTTGTACCTATGAACCTGCTTCGTGCTGAAGGAATGGCAAAGGCTTCCATGTTTGGCTCCATTACTGGTTCTGTCGTAAATATTATTTTAGATCCGCTCTTTATTTTCGAATTTCAGATGGGTGCTGCCGGTGCTGCAATTGCAACGACTATCGGCA
>CAYYZV010000237.1:0-3522 GCA_964476275.1 uncultured Roseburia sp. | reverse complement strand
GATAATTTTGAAGAAAAATGAAGCCTGATCTAACAACATAATTTACATTATGTTGCACGATCGGGCTTTTTTGAAAGGGTGATTGCGTGACCAATATTTTGGAATTATTTCCACATAATCAGAAGGCTTATGAGGCAGCAATGCGCCTTATAGAAGAGCAGGGGAAAGCAGCCGTCATTCATCCGACCGGAACAGGAAAATCATTCATTGCATTTAAACTGGCAGAAGAATGTCCTAGTGCAAAGATTGTATGGCTTTCTCCGAGTGAATACATCTATTTGACTCAGCTGGAAAATTTAGAAAAGGCACTAAAAGGTTCCAAACAGGAAGTGAAAGATTTCGTAGAGGTTTTAAAAGCAAGGATTCAGTTCCTTACCTATTCTAAATTGATGATGAACGAAGATGAGATAGAAAATCTGCATCCGGATTATATCATTTTGGACGAATTTCACCGCTGTGGTGCAGCTGAGTGGGGAAAAAGTGTAAAGAAGCTTTTGCAATTTCATAAAAGTGCAAAGGTGCTTGGTCTGTCTGCTACGAATATTCGGTATTTGGATAATCAAAGGGATATGGCAGAGGAGATCTTTGAGGGCTGTATTGCATCTCAGATTACACTTGGCGAAGCAATTGCCAGAAAAATCCTTCCTGCGCCGGATTATGTAATTTCCATGTATGCGTATCAGGAAGAACTGAAACGTTTACAGAAGCGGATCGAGGGAGAAAAAAATCCAATATTAAAGGAAGAAAATGAAAAACTGTTAGAACTGTTAAAAAGAAGCTTGGAGAATGCAGAGGGTTTAGATGTTATTTTTCAAAAGTACATGAAAAAGGATGGGAAATATATTGTATTTTGTTCCGGCAAAGAGCACATGGAGGAAATGATAGGTCAAACAAGAGAATGGTTTGGTCTGATAGATAAGCATCCTCACATTTATACCGTTTATTATGACAATCCGGTCACAAGTAAGGCTTTTACAGAGTTTAAAGAAGATGAGAGTTCCCATCTAAAGTTTCTTTTCTGTATCGATATGTTAAACGAAGGGGTACATGTAGAGAAGATAGATGGTGTGATTCTGCTTCGGCCTACGGTTTCTCCAATTTTATATTTACAGCAGATTGGAAGGGCGTTAAGCACTGGAGAAAATAAAAAACCAGTCATTTTTGATATTGTCAACAATTTCGAAAGCCTTTATTCCATTGATTCTGTTCAAACAGAATTCGAAACAGAACTTTTTAGGCTTTCCTACACAGAAAGAGAAAACAGCAAATATTCAGAAAGCTTCCGCGTTATCGATGAACTGCGGGACTGCAGACAGATTTTTGCTCGTTTAAATCAAAACTTATCCGCTTCATGGGAAGTATATTTTCAGACAGCAGAACGTTTTTTTAAAAGAGAAGGGCATTTGAACCTGCCAAATGATTATATCACGGAAGAAGGATTGAATTTGGGTATGTGGCTGTTGACTCAAAGAAGGGTTTATGCCGGAAAAGTTCCCGGAAATCTTAGTAAAGAGCAGATAGAACGGCTTGAGACCATTGGAATGAAATGGGAAAACCGAAATGACCAGAAATTTTTACAGGGATGCGAAGCATTAAAAAATTACCGTATCAGGTATGGCAATACAGATGTGGGCATCGGTTATATATCAGAAGAGGGCTTCGCACTTGGAAAATGGGTCAGTAATATGAGGACTGCCCAGAAAAATGGACGTTTAGCACTGGATCGAAAAGCTGCACTCGATGTCATTGGAATGATATGGAATGTCAGAGAGTATCGCTGGAATGAAAATTATGAGGCGGCGAAGGCATACTTTGCAGAGCATGGAAATATGGATATTCCGCATAATTACGTCAATGAGCAGGGAATTGCTTTGGGTACATGGCTTAGAAATCAAAGAGATATCTATAGTGGAAATAAAGAAAATTCTGTTCCTTTGACACAGGAGCAGATTAAAAAGCTGGAAGCGTTACATATACAGTGGCTTGGCAGCTATGAGGATAAATGGCAGAGCTGGTACAGACTGGCAGAGGATTATTACAGGGAGCATGGAAATTTACAGATGCGTTCTACCTACTGTCACAAAGGCGCCGCTCTTGGAAAGTGGGTAAACGAAATCCGCCTGGCAAGAAAGATGCCGGATGCTTCCAATCGGAAGCTGACAACCGAGCGAATCCGTCAAATGGATGAAATCGGTATGAATTGGGATTAAAGATAAAGGAATGAGGAAGATGAAATCAAGGAAAACGAGTTTAAAATTCGTAAAGCTAATGAACATCGTACTGCTTGCGATTCCGTTCATTATGGGCTGGTATGGCTATTACGCAGAACGAACAGCCGCGCCTTACCACACAAAGGGAAATTATTTGATCATTGCATTATTCATGATGCTTTACGGAGTCTATGGAAAGGTTTATGATGCGCTGCTTGTCTCGATGAACCGAATTTCAGAAATGGTTTACAGTCAGGGGCTGGCGGCATTTATTGCAGATGGCATCATGTACATCGTTACATGGCTTTTAACAAAACATCTGCCAAATATATTGCCATTGTTTTTGGTCTTTTTAGGACAGCTTTCCGTGGCTGCGGTATGGTCTTATATTGCACACGATTGGTACTTCCATAAATATCCGCCGAAAAAAACGACTGTCGTTTACGGAAACCGGACAGGCATGGAACAGCTTGTAAATGAATACGGACTGGATAGGAAGTTCGAAGTAGAGCGGGTAATCAGTGCAGAAAACTGTATTCAGAACCAGTTAAAAGAACTGAAAGATGCAGAAGTAGTCTTTTTCTTTGACGTACATAGCCGTGACAGAAATATTATTTTGAAATACTGTGTAAAAAATGGAATCGACGCCTATGTCATTCCGCGAATCGGAGATGTACTTATGAGCAGTGCCAGACAGATGCACATGTTCCATCTTCCTATATTAAAGGTAGAGCGTTACAATCCACCGATTGAGTACTTATTTGTGAAACGTTTACTGGATTTGCTTTTCAGCGGCGCGGCGTTACTTATCACATCGCCAATTATGCTGATAACAGCAATCGCAATCTATATGACAGATAAGGGACCTGTTTTTTACCGCCAGTGCCGTTTGACAAAAGACGGAAAGAAATTTGATGTCTTAAAGTTCCGCAGTATGCGTGTGGATGCGGAAAAGGATGGTGTAGCACGTCTTTCTACAGGCGACAAAGATGACCGTATTACACCAGTCGGCCACATCATTCGTAAAACCAGAGTTGACGAATTGCCACAGCTCCTAAATATCTTAAAAGGTGACATGACAATCGTCGGTCCCCGACCGGAGCGTCCGGAGATTGTTGCGCAATACGAAGAATTCCTGCCGGAATTTGCTCTGAGATTGCAGGCTAAGGCAGGGCTTACCGGATATGCACAGGTTTATGGAAAGTATAATACGACACCGTATGACAAGCTGCAGATGGATTTGATGTATATCGCAAAGCCGAGTCTGTTGGAGGACTTGAGGATTATGTTTGCTACGGTGAAGATCTTGTTT
>CAYYZV010000236.1:0-3524 GCA_964476275.1 uncultured Roseburia sp. | reverse complement strand
AGTATGATATGCCAAAATTTCTGCTCAAAGTGCAGAATGTATTATTCAAATTTATGCCTGAAAGCCAGTTCAAAGAAATAGGACTAACAAAAAAAGACTTTATTACCCTTACAAATTCGATGGCTGACATGGATTTTACAAGCGGTCTTGAAAATGTTTCTTGTCCTGTACTTGTTTTTTGTGGCGAAAAGGATAATGTAAATAAAAAAGCAGCTATAAAGATTGCTGAAAAATTATCAAGAGCTAAATTCAGCACGATTGAAAATTCAGGACATGAGGTTAATATTGATAATCCGAAGGGGCTTGCTAAGGCAATGGAGGAATTAAATGTAGTTTAGGATATATTGTTGCTGAAAAATTGTTTTAATAGAAGACTGGAAAGTTTATGCACTTCTGGTTAGTACGTAAGTACGTAATCGCATGAATTTATCAAACACAATACCTCTCCCAACCAATAGTTGAGTTGGTAATAAAAGTATTATATTTTTGTTCTGCGTGCTTTCAACTCTTCACAAAACGTTACTTTTCACATCTACGCCAACGCAAAGTTTGAAAAGTAACAATTTTGGAGCTATACGTCACAAAAGTGATTTCTGCTCCAAAAAAGTGTTTGCATCACTGAATTATCCGATCTACCAGACCAGAAATGGAGCAAATAATTTTTTTATTTACTTTTGCTCCGGTTATTTCATGGAATTATTGGAGCAAATTATGACTTTTCCTGTATATATCCAAAACACCACCGAAAATCAAAAATGTCGCCCTGCTGTTTCCTGACTTTCTATCATTCTGTTTACTTTCTCATCTTAGGGCTGCTCAGCAAACTGGCTATATACCCAAAGATCAGTGCCGCACTGCACCCAACTGCTCCTGCTTTGAATCCTCCCATAAAAAGTCCAAGGATTCCTTCCTGATCTACCGCTTCTTTTACCCCTTTCATCAAGACATTTCCAAAGCCCAGCAAAGGTACGCTGGCCCCGGCTCCTGCAAACTCCTGAAAGGGTTCATATATTCCCAGAAAACTCAAAACAGCGCCCAAACATACTAACAACACCATAATTCTTCCGGGAAGCATTTTTGTTTTTTCCATTAATATCTGCACCAGTGCACAAATAATTCCACCTACAATAAAAGCTTTTAAATAATCCATGCAATTCTCCTTAAAATCATAATCAAAATCTTATAAATCTATCTTACTCTGACCATACAACAGCATACACTTTCCATCTTTCTCTTTCCCAAAATGCAGTTCAAAATAAATACATGTCCCATCATCCGCTCAACGTACCAACTCAATACTGCAAAAAAGAGACAGCAGCCTGTAAAACTACTATCTCCCAAAATTTCCATTTTATTCATTTTTAACAGTACTTGCGCTAATAATTCTGTTTCCAACATGCTGATTCTTTCTATTCCTTTTTTACCGGCAATTGTGCCAATATTACTGCCGCAAATACTAACGCACATCCCAAAAACTGTCTTTTCGTCAGCACTTCGTGCAAAATCACCCAGCCTGCCAATACGGAAATCACCGATTCCAGACTTAAGATCAAGGATGCAACCGCAGGTTTCATATTTTTCTGTCCCAGAATCTGTAAGGTATAAGCCACACCACAGGACATCACTCCTGCGTATAATATCGGTACTGCTGCCTGAAAAACAGCCGAAGCATTGGGACTTTCTCTCATCAACGCCACACCCATACATACGATTCCACTGAACCAGAACTGAATACAGGACAGTGCAACTCCGTCTGCTTTCGGTGCGAAATAATCAATGATCAAAATATGAAATGTGAAACAGATGGCACAGGCAAACAGGAGCATGTCTCCATAATTAATGGAAAAGGACTCTGTAATGCATAAAAAATAAAATCCTATGGCTGCCAGTACCACTCCTGTCCAGATAACAGGAGTTACCTTTTTTTTCATAAAAATTCCGGATATCGGAACCAACACTATATAAAGAGCAGTAATAAATCCTGCTTTTCCTACACTGGTATATTGAATCCCTGCCTGTTGAAAACTGGAGGCAATACAGATGGCAATTCCACAGCAAAGCCCTCCTGTCAAAGTAGTCTGCCGATACTTCTTCTGTTCATCAGCACTTAAACTCTGAAAAGCATCACCTTTTTCATACCTCATCTTTCTGACCATTGCAAAAGGTGTCAGAACCAGTCCACCAATCAAAAAACGGCATCCGTTAAATGTGAATGGTCCTACATAATCCATTCCTACACTTTGCGCTACAAAGGCCACACCCCAGATAAATGCCGCAAGAAACAGCAATGCTGCACTTCCTAATTCTGTCTTTTTCATTCTCTCTTCACTTTCTTTACAAAAGCTGAAAATGAAATATCATTTCCAGCCCTTTAATCCTACTTCGTATTTACTTTTTTATACTCACCCGCGATTTCCTCTGTAATCTGACGAATAGATTTTTCTTCGCAATCTATAATCAGATCAGCATACTTCTCATAGAGCGGAACTCGTTCTTCGTATAACTCTTTTAGTCCCCAGCCTTCTTTTAGAGCAACACCTCTTTGCTGCAAATCCCCCAACCGATCTGCAATGGATTCCAGCGATAATTTCAAATAAACTATCAGCCCAATCTCTTTCAAATGCTCCATGGCTTCTTTCCCGTAAATAACACTTCCGCCGGTGGCGATAATTGCCTTTGCTGTGTCTAAACCTGCATTCGTCTGATTTTCAATCTCTAAAAAACCATCCAGACCGTGTTCTGTGATCAATTCGTGAAGTAACTTTCCTGTATTTTCCTGAATCACCAGATCGGAATCCACAAATCTATGTCCTACCACTTTCGCAAGAACAACTCCCACAGTACTCTTTCCGGCTCCGGGCATTCCAATTAAAACGATATTGTTTTTCATATTTTCTGCTTTCCTAAATCTTTCTAACGGTCATAAACGGGTGAAATGTAAACACCTCACCCGTCTGCCTTATGCCTTTATTCACCCAGGACTCTTATTATCCCAGGTATCCGATTACTTCCACTTCGCAAAGAACATTTTTAGGTAACTGTTTTACTGCCACACAGCTTCTTGCAGGTTTTTCTGTAAAATACTCTTCGTACACTTTATTAAATGCTGCAAAATCAGCCATGTCTGCTAAAAAGCAAGTAGTTTTTACTACCTTTGTATAATCAATTCCGGCTTCTTCCAAAACAGCTCCGATATTTTTCATTACCTGGATTGTCTGTGCTTCGATACCTTCTGCTTCTACTTCTCCGCTTGCAGGATTGATCGGAATCTGTCCTGATGCAAATAAAAATTTATCCACGATAATTGCCTGTGAATATGGTCCGATTGCTGCCGGTGCTTTGTCTGTTGCTAATTTTTTCATAACTTTTTTACTCCATTTCCTATCATAGATTTTTATAAATTATAAAACATTGTTCTTCTGCTTACAACATATTTTATCACTCTTAATAATTTTACTTTTTATCCAAAGTTACTTTTCACACCTTAGCCAGCTAAGCTGCGAAAAGTAACCGGCGACACCCAT
>CAYYZV010000235.1:0-3528 GCA_964476275.1 uncultured Roseburia sp. | reverse complement strand
GGTATTCTATCCACAAAAACCTCTATATTTTTACAATCTGTAAATAAATCTGCTGCTAGCCAACTTCCACTTTTAATATGAAACTTACTTCCTCTATCATTATCTGTTAACGCTCGCCAAAATGTAGGCTTCGGACATCGATAAAGCCATTCTATTCCATTTTTTACAATAGATTCCAATCCACCAGCAGCATAAGAAAAAATATAATGAAAATCCCTTCCTGTACCATTTCCATGCACTCCTAATGTAAAATCCCCATATACTACCTTTAAGGGTTTTTTATTTCCTACATCCATAATATCTCCTTCCTCTGTTTACAAAAATTATTTATTTGACTTTTTATCTTAGTTTCATTCATTGATTACTTAATATAATATTAGAAAAAAACAATAAAAAATTACATATCATACATTAGACAAAACATACACAAAATGATACAATTATAAAATAATATAAAATTTTTATAAGTTCCTATCTATGCATACACTTTACCATATATTAGGAGAACAATATGTATATTAACTCAGCCTACCTTAATAATTCCAGAATCGACATCAAGGACAAAAGTAAACCTTTGATTGTAACAAGTTGCGGTACCTATCGCTTATATACCTGTCCCAAGCTTCCTACCTTAAGACCTAGAGGCCGTCTTGATTATCAATTAATCTATATTGCTGCCGGAAAAGCTCATTTTTTCTTTGACGAAAAAGAAGAAATTATAACTGCTGGCCATATGGTATTATACCGCCCGAAAGAACCACAAAAATATGTCTACTATCTACCAGATCAGGCAGAAGTTTACTGGGTACATTTCACTGGCGGAAATGTAAAAAATATTATTCGTTCTTATGGTATTTCCGATACTCAGAAAATTTTCTACTGTGGTTCCAGTCTGGAATACCAAAATCATTTTCGAATTATGATTGAAGAACTGCAATTATGCAAAAATCACTATCCAGAAATGTTAGAAATGCATTTAAGAGAAATATTTATTTTGCTGCACCGTCAGCTAACTTCAAGCACAAAAATTGAAAACCATATGCTTGCAGAAGAAATGGATAAATCTATGCTATATTTTAATAAACATTATAACGATGACATCAACATTGAAGACTTTGCCGCTTCTATTGGTATGAGTACCAGTTGGTTTATCCGTAATTTCAAACAGTATACCGGACAGACACCTATGCAATACATACTTGCAATTCGAATTGCAAATGCGGAAAATTTTTTAGAAAATACAGACTATAATCTAACAGAAATATCCCGTATTATCGGTTACGAAAATCCTCTTTATTTCAGCCGAATTTTTAAAAAGCAAAAAGGACTTTCTCCCTCCGAATACAGAAAAAATATGAAGAAATTATAAAAACTATTCATTTAGATTCAAATAACACTAGAACGATAGTCGCAGTAATGAAAGAAATGTTAAGTACCCTAAGCAAATTTCTGCCATAAATTTTAAGAAGAAGCTGCAAAAATTATGGTTGCAACTTCTTCTCATTTTTTGTATATGATTTTCTTTAATTTATCTAAAATTACTATACTTTTTAAGAAAAACAGAATTTTTAAATCTCCTTCCATTATCTTTTTATAATGCTTGATAAACATATTTCCCACATCTTGAACCATTACATCCTGTATATACCGATTCCATCTTTGGACTGCAGTTAATTCCGATTTTTGCCACAATTTAATAATTCTTCCAGATATATTTCTGTCAATATATCTGTCACTTTCATTTCCTTCCCACTAAATTTATACTAATATTTTAGAAAAAACCATTTAAAAATTACACAGGGTATATAAAACAAAACATATACAAAATAATATACTTATAAAATAAAACATATCTTTTCTGAAGTGCAAATTCTGTCTAATTCTTTTTTCGATTTGGCAAGTATTCTTTTTATATCTGCGTTATACTCATTTCATGAAAAGTAATAAGGAGGTAACCAACTATGATAAAACTTACAAATTATTTATTAAACAAGGTAATGCCGCTTTTCGCAAACTACTTTAAACTGGGACAGCACTTTTAAATCCTGCTCTCCTATCATCTGCTAACCGAATATGATAAATAAAAACTGAATAAAATTATGTAATATACCATCTTATAAAAAGCAGCAGTCACATAAACGAATTTTCATTTATATAACTGCTGCTTTTTTATTTTAGTTTCTTTTTTTACACTCTTGATTTAATTTGTAGATTCCTTCACTTCAATTCTATACTCTAATCTGGTATTTATTCGTCTAGTTTCTCCTGTCAAATGTTCATACAATATTCTGCCTGCTTCACTTCCCAACAGATATGTATTATAATTAATACAGGTAATAGAAGGAGACCATTTATCAAGAAGCATATTACTGTGCAATGACGCTATCCTTATGTCCTGTGGTATTTTTATATTTAAACGCTGCAAAATATATAATATTTTCAAACAAATATTATCATCCAAACATAAAATGCAATCTACATTATCTTTCAAAACTTTTTCAACTGCCGATTCTGCAACATTATCTTTTTCCATATTCCAGAAAACAAGCTCACGCTGCAAAACCTTATAATTAGAAATAAATGCATTTTTTATTCCATTGAATCGCTTATGATTAATCGGGTGTATCTGATTTGCACCAAAGATTGCAATTTTATGGTATCCCTTGTGAATCAACATACAGGTCAAGTCATAACTAGCTTTTTCCATATCAGGCTCTATCTGCAGAACATTAGATGATTCTACGGAACCTATAACAACAAATGGAACATTGTTCTTTTTTAGCATCTCAATCTCGTCACTCTTTTCTACCTGTCTGGAAATAATTACACCATCCATCATATGTTGCTCAATTGCACTCTGCAAATTTAATACATTATTTTCTCCTGTCTTAATCGGAATAACCTGATATCCTCTAACAGAAAAGAAATCATACACGCTGGAAAGGATTGTTTGAAAATACGGCATATAGAAAAAATCTTCTTCTAACGGAACTGTTACGGCTATAATATTTGTTTTTATATCTGTATACTCTCTATTTCTCGTATAAAGTGCAAGCTGCTTATCTTTTATATAGTCATTTACACGCTGTCTGGTTTCCACTGAAACACGACCATTACCAGACAGTGCTCTTGATACTGTCGAAATAGAAAGCCCCATATCTTTTGCTATTTTGCTTAAATTTACTTTATTATCCAATGCTATCCTTCACCTAATCTCGCTATTTAACTGCACCAGTGATACCTTCAACAAAGTTTTTCTGAAGTGCAAAGAATACAATTGCCGTAGGTATGGTTGTAATTAATACAGCAAGCATCAACATACCATAATCTGTTACATAACCTGCAATCAAATTCGAAATCATCATCGGCATGGTCTGTGTTGTATTATCAGACATGATAACTTTTGCCCACAAATAATTATTCCATGCATTCATAAATGTAACTACTGCTGCTGCCGCATACGTGGATTTCATAGTTGGAACAAACATACGGAAGAAAATCTGAAACTCATTCAAACCATCCAGACGG
>CAYYZV010000234.1:0-3540 GCA_964476275.1 uncultured Roseburia sp. | reverse complement strand
ACTTGGAAAAAACTCTGGATTATTTTCCAGAGTTTTTTCTGATTATCAGACCGGGGAGCTTTAAAAAATTTTTGGGGATCAATTATCTGATAAAAATTAGCACATTTTGCATATGGAAATTTTATTAAAGTCGGGGTATAATCTTTTAGTTGGTAAATAACAAAATCACAACGCACGAAGAGGAGACACTATGAAAATCGGATTTGATAATAATAAATATCTTAAAATTCAATCAGAGCACATCAGAGAGCGTATCAATCAGTTTGGGGATAAGCTGTATTTGGAGTTTGGCGGCAAATTATTCGATGACTATCATGCAGCCAGAGTATTGCCGGGATTTGCACCGGACAGTAAGCTTCAGATGTTATTGCAGTTATCAGATATGGCTGAAATTGTAATCGTTATCAGTGCATCAGATATCGAAAAAAATAAGGTAAGGGGAGATTTGGGAATTACCTATGATGTAGATGTGCTTCGCCTTATTGAAGAGTTTGAAAAAAAGGGTCTCTATGTAGGCAGTGTTGTGATTACACAATATACAGGACAGCATGCAGCGGAGCTTTTTAAAACTCGTTTAGAGAAAAAAGGACGAAAGGTCTATTATCATTATATCATTCCAGGTTATCCGTCAAATGTTCCGCTGGTTGTAAGCGAAAATGGTTATGGTAAAAATGAATATATTGAGACAACCAGACCATTAGTAGTCATTACAGCACCGGGGCCGGGAAGCGGTAAGATGGCTACCTGTATGTCTCAGCTTTATCATGAGAACCTGCGCGGAATCAAAGCCGGATATGCAAAATTTGAAACATTCCCTATCTGGAATCTGCCATTAAAGCATCCGGTGAATCTGGCTTATGAAGCGGCTACTGCAGATTTGGACGATGTCAATATGATTGACCCATTCCATTTAGAGGCTTATGGTGAAACAGCAGTAAATTATAATCGTGATATCGAGATTTATCCGGTTTTAAATGCTATTTTTGAAGGAATTTATGGAGAAAATACCTACTATAAATCACCGACGGATATGGGTGTAAATATGGTGGGAAATTGTATCGTAGATAATGAAGCATGCTGTGATGCATCGAAAATGGAGATTATCAGACGTTATTATACGGCCTTAAACCGGATGGCAAGAGGTGAAAATACAGAGACAGAGGTTTATAAGATTGAGCTCATTATGAAGCAGGCAAAGATTTCTACTGCTGACCGCAGAGTTACAGAAGCAGCAAAGCACCGGGCAGACGAATTGGGTGTGCCGACAGCTGCAATTGAGCTTTCTGACGGTACAATCATTACTTCAAAAACCTCAGATTTCCTGGGAGCTTCTGCGGCACTGCTTTTAAATGCGGTGAAGTATCTGGCAGGAATTGATCATGATGTGAAGCTGATTAGTCCGGAAGCAATTGAACCGATTCAGGATTTAAAGGTACGTTTCTTAGGTGGAAAGAATCCAAGACTGCATACGGACGAGGTACTGGTTGCATTGTCTCTTGCAGGACTTAATAATCCGGATGCAAAGAATGCATTGGAACAGCTTCCAAAGCTAAAGGGATGTCAGGTACACACCTCTGTAATGCTTTCAGAAGTAGATGTTAAGACCTTTAAACGATTAGGCGTAGATTTGACTTGTGAACCGGTGCGCCATGGAATTAAGATATATTAATTATACAGGAATGAAGCTGAAAGCAGACGCATAAAATAGAACAAAGCAAATTTGTACCTGTAAGGACGGATAGATTTTTGGGAATTTGCAGGTGATGGAATGACATGGTTAGTTGTTTACAAAAAAAGGCGTTTGTGTTATTGGTATATGTGTTTGTTATTTTTGGTGCAGCAGCCTGCCTTTTGGCAGGAATAAACGATAAAATAAAAACGGTAAGTGTATCTTCTGTGCCGGAAAAGAAGGTTGCCATCACCTTTGATGATGGTCCGAATGCCGATTATACAGAAGAGTTACTGAAGGGATTAAAAGAACGTGGAGTATGTGCCACGTTCTTTTTATTAGGAACAGAAGCAGAAAAATATCCGGAACTGGTAAAACAGATACATGAAGAAGGGCACTTAATTGGAACGCATTCCTATCAACATGTGAATTTATGTAACTTAACTGACGAGGCGGCGATTGAACAGGTAGTAAAGACAAATACACTGCTGGAAGAAATTACAGGGGAATCGCCATTGTTTATACGCCCGCCCTTTGGGTGTTGGAAAAAGGATCTTGATTATGAAACAATGATGATTGAGGTATTGTGGGACGTGGACCCGAAAGACTGGTGCACGGATAATACCAGCGTAATCGTACAAAGAGTGCTGAAAAATGTGGAGGATGGTGATATCATATTACTGCATGATGCGTCCAAGTCATCGGTGGATGCAGCGTTACAGATCATTGACCAGTTACAAATGGAAGGGTATTTGTTTGTGACGGTGGAGGAATTGGTGCTGGATTAGAGGAGAGATAAGATGGAGCAAATTACAAAAGAATTATTTGAATTACGGGATGAAGCTTATTTTCAATTTCACAGAAAATTAATACCGGAAATTCCAAAAGAAAGGATTATTGGTGTCCGTACACCGGCGCTCCGTGCCTATGCAAAGGAAGTGGCGAAACGGCCGGAGGCATATGAATTTTTGCAGGAGCTGCCGCATACCTATTATGAGGAGAATAACCTGCATGGTGCACTGCTTTCACTATTATATAAAGATGTGGAAAGCTATCTGCATGAACTGGAAAAATTTCTGCCATATGTGGATAACTGGGCAACCTGCGATATGATGGGACCGAAGGTATTTAAAAAGAATCTGACGCTGGTATATGAATATGTGAAAAAATGGATTGCCAGTGGAGATACTTATACGGTTCGATTTGGTGTGGTGACACTTTTGGGATATTTTTTAGAGGATGCGTTTGAACCGGAAATGCTGGATTTAGCAGCAGGAATACGGTCAGAAGAATATTATATAAAGATGGCAGTGGCATGGTATTTTAGTATGGCATTGGTGAAACAGTATGATGCGTCAATACCTTATTTGCAAAATCAAATGATGCCGGACTGGGTACATAACAAAGCAATTCAAAAGGCGATTGAGAGCCGCCAGATTGATGCAGAAACGAAGAAATACCTTAAAACCTTGAAGGTATAAGGAAATTTTTGGATTAAATTGTGTGTATTTTATGCATTTTTTGCTTGCCAAATGCTTAAGTTTCATGTAAGGTAATACGAAAGAATGCAAGTATTTGGGAGTATTGATTGCATTAGCGATTTTAAATGGAGAGAACTATGGATTTATTCGATTACATGCGCGAACAGAATAAGGAAAAGGAGTCCCCATTGGCTTCCAGACTAAGACCTGCGACGTTAGAAGAGGTGGTAGGACAGCAGCATATTATCGGAAAGGATAAGCTGCTTTATCGGGCAATTAAGGCGGATAAGTTAAGTTCGATTATTTTGTACGGTCCTCCGGGGACGGGTAAGACCACACTGGCAAAGGTGATTGCCAATACCACCAGTGCAGAGTTTATGCAGATTAATG
>CAYYZV010000233.1:0-3572 GCA_964476275.1 uncultured Roseburia sp. | reverse complement strand
TTATTATCAATTATACAACTTACATATCTTCTTTATCGCATCAACCATATCGCATATCACCGGGGATATATCTTCTCTGAACATTCCGGCAAACAATCTATTTAAATTCTCATCAAAATTGTCCGGCAAAATCTTACATTCCTTAGAACAAATACTCTGCATTCTCTTTTCTCCCGGATGTGTCATCTCATTTAATGCAAAAATAATATCAAAATAACTTGCCAGAAACTCTGCAACCCTGTGATTCACACTTACAAGATCACCTCTGTTTTCCGCCTTTTTTATTTGCACATCAAAAGACGGAAGCATACCGCTAAGAAGCTTTAAATTATTTGATATAATATTCTTCTTTAACTTCTTCGGATATGGAATCGTATATTTTCTCTGTAATGCATAAAGCCTTCCATTTCTGTCAAACACTATTTGTGAAGTAATCAGATTATGCCACATACATGTTGTATATCCATTCCATGAAATACAGTCTGTTACAACAGATGATATAATATTCTCAAATTCTTTTATGTCCCTATAAATGATATCCATATCGATTCCATCTTTTAAAGTAACATCATCTTCCAGTTCCCAAAAGGAATTTCCCATTTCCATATATACGCAGTATTTCTCTAAAATACCTCTTCGTTCTTTTTCATCGATACAGTCTGTTATGTACACATATACATCATAATCCGATTTTTCGTCATTTCTGCCTGTAGCTCTTGAACCGCCAAGTGCGATTGCCTCTACCTGTGAAAGCTTTTCCATTTCTTCAAATAATTTATTTACATCAACTCTCATACTTATGATCCATTCTACTTTATAACTAAATCATAGCTCTCTGCTATCATTCTCTTTATTTCTTCTTCCGGTACTGTTCCATCCAAAATCACCGTATTCCAATGTTTCTTATTTTGATGATATCCCGGTAATACCGATTTATATGCCGTTCTCCAGAAATCCCGCCATTCTGGATCTACTTTTATATTTATACACAAATAGCCATTTCTCTCGTAAGTCCATAAAAATGCTTTTTTGTTCTTTCGAACTCTTATAAACTGCCAATTATCATCATGAAACGGTGTGTTCCATTCCTACTTCATCGAGTATGCTTTGGATGATATAAATATCTGTCTACTCGCAGGTTCTTGTACTCTCCATAGGCTTTTAAGTTTAATGACGCTTGAAAATCCCTGATTCTGAACTGCTTTAGATAAGTGTCTGTTCTTCATCATTCCACTAACACCAGTTTAACCCGTCAAAGGATATTCTTGGATTCCTGTATTAATTTCTAAGCCTTGTAAACTCTTTTCTAAGTTCTGAATCTGAAATAAATTTACCGCCGTTTTCGTAATTTTCTTTTTCCCTAGCCAAAGCCCAATTATAAGCAAATCTTGAAGCTCCTGCGTACTGAAACATTTTAGTCTGCTGTACATTGTTTGGCATTAACATTACCTTTAGGCTTTTTACCATCTTCATCCTCCTCTCTTAATTCTTGAACAAGTTGCTATAAGATAGGTTTTTTACATTGTCTATCTGTCGTTCCAAATCATCTTTTTGTTTATGACTTGACACCCGACAATATCCAATCGTAATACGATTATTTTTAGGCTTTACGTTTATTATTTGGTTGAGTTGTTCATCAGAATAATATCTATATTTCATTAGTTAATGTGACTTTTATCATATACATCGCCTCTTCATCAATATTATTCTAATGAAAATATATCTCATTTAAATTTAAAATTCCATTATTTTTACATTATTTTTACACTATTTTTACACTATTTTTCATAACGACCATTCGAAAATAAATTTATGAAATATACTTTCGATGCGAGAGTTTCACATTATTTTGATTTACCATAGCATATCTAAGTGTCGTATAGTCTCTTTTACAACAACCGCTCCAATAATCATTTGAGCCACCTTCGGCAATCTTGTAATTTTGTCATTATCTTTTCTTTTTTGTATCTTATGTATTAGTCCAGTAGTATGCGCCATAATCATGATGACTGTAACTAATGCCAATGTTTCACAATACCCGGCAATTTTTTCAAATATTATATTCTGTAGAGCCAATCCCGTAAGTTCAAGTGTACCATATACAATCAGTGCTATTGTACCATGATGCTATAACTTCTTATGTTTTTAATAATTGTTTCTTTTTCTGCATTTGCATAATCTGATAATTTATCAGCAACTTCTTTTACTTCTTCATTCATAATCTCGCTTTTCCTTTCTCCATTGATGATTTCGGGAATACTTACATCAAAAAACTCTGAAATCTCAACCAACAAACTAATATCCGGCATATTGGTTCCTGTTTCCCAACGTGATACATTTCTTCCAGATACATTTAGATTTTCAGCAAATTCTTCTTGTGTAATTCCTTTTTCTTTACGAAGCTCTTTCAAAAAATTTCCTATCTTCTTTTGGTTCACTTTTTCGTTTCCTCCATAGTGTTAGAAACTGAAATCAAAAAAGAAAAAACCTTTACTCCGTGAAAATTCATTCACGAAATAAAGGTTTCTAATCGAATCCATTTACAAGAAATTAATGACCTTTTACTAGAGAAAAATCCAAAAGATATTATAAATATTGCATTATTTTGCTAGCAATTCTTTTAAGTATGCTGTTACAGCATCTAAAACTTTTTCTTCTAAATCATTTAAAACAAATCTTTCTTCCTTCTTTTCCAAAGCACTAGTTTCCTCTACGATATTCTCACTTTCTTCAATTAAAAAATCAACAAGTTCTAGAAAAATACCGTTTTCTTTCATTCCTTGATCTGCTGTCACAAGAATTTTTCTTTTTACTTCTTCACTTTGCAAAATGAGTAATCCTATTTTCTCCAAATCATTTGAAAGCATTTTAACTGTTGCGCTAGCTAACCGACCTGTATTTTTTTCAGCAGCTCTTTGAAACAAAATGCCCAAACCACGTGTCTTTTCTCCAGCCGCTTGACTGATTTTTTGCTGGATGGATGGATTTTCAATTAACTCTTTATAATTAATGTCTACTCTGTCTACTTTCAGAATCATATCACTGCCATTTTGAGTTAATGTCAAATCTGCTATCTGGATATATTTTCCCAGTTCATCCTTTTGCAAAAATTCATTAATTTTCAGGATAATTTCAGAAGCATATGAATTTATCAATTGGCAAAACATTTCCTGTTTTCCATCCATTTTGTTCAAAATTCCTACTACAGCAGTAACAGATTCTTCTCCCATCTTCATCAAAAAACGGACTGCAAAATTTTTATCATCCATACTTTCTAGTTTTTCCATAAGAATTGGAAAAAGTGCACGAAAAGTTTTTTCATAGTCTATTTTTCCAATGGTAATTATTCCAGTCAGCATATTGTTCCTCCCTAAAGTATTCAAAAATATGTTTCTTTAAATTTAGAATAACAAACTCGTAAATGTGGTACAATGGACAAATTCATGCATTTATAGAATATGATACATTTTTCTAAAAAGTGTAGATTATTTTTATCATAAATTGTAACTATTCAGAACCCCTATGCAAAGATGATATCCGAGTTGCCATCTAAGGCTTCTCTAATTGCGGCG
>CAYYZV010000232.1:0-3595 GCA_964476275.1 uncultured Roseburia sp. | reverse complement strand
TTTCTTTTCAGGCACAGACTTCTCCTATTAAATCATATTCATAAGCTCCGACAACCTTCACTTTTACAATGTCTCCTGTCATAAAAGACTCTTCGCCATTGATAAAAATATATCCGTCTATATCCGGTGCATCTCTGTAGGTACGCCCCACATAGGCACCTCCGTCTACCTGTCCTTCAATAAATACATAGAGCTCTCGGCCTATCATTTCTTCATTTTTATCAAAAATAACTTCTTCCTGAAGCTCCATTACTTCATCACGCCAGATTTCTTTCTGTTCTTCATCTACCTGGTCTTCAAATGCAGCAGCAGGCGTCCCCTCTTCCGGTGAATAAGTGAATGCACCTAAACGGTCAAACTCCATATCATTGATAAACTGCATCAATTCCTGATGCATTTCCTCTGTCTCACCAGGAAAACCACAAATTAAAGTGGTGCGAAGAGTAATATCCGGAATCCGCACTCTTAAATTACTGATAATCCGAACCAAATCATTATGGCTGGTCTTTCTGCCCATACGCTTTAACATCGTATCATTCGAATGCTGAATCGGAATATCCAGATAGTGGCATACCTTTTGGTTACGAATCATGGACTCAATTAATTCATCATAAATCTCTTCCGGATAACAGTACATAATACGAATCCAGAATAAGCCCGGAATTTTATTTAATTCATCCAGTAATTTATGCAGGGATTTTTCACCATATAAATCCAATCCATAAAGTGTCGTTTCCTGCGCTACCAGAATTAACTCTTTTGCACCATTTGCTGCTAATTCTTTTGCCTGTTCTACTAAATCTTCCATCGGCACACTGCGGTATCTGCCGCGGATAGATGGAATAATACAATAGGTACAATGCTTGTTACAGCCTTCTGCTATCTTAAGGTACGCAAAATGTCCGCCTGTTGTCATGCTTCGCTTATGTGCCAACGTTGGAAGTCCTTCTAATGTGCCTACATTTTTATAGTAATGTCCTTCTAAGGCTTCATGTACGGCATGTACAATATCATCATAAGAATTTGTACCTAGTATCGCATCCACTTCAGGAATTTCTGTCTTAATCTCATCCTGATAACGCTGTGCAAGGCACCCTGTTACAATCAAAGCCTTCAAAGGACCTGTTTTCTTATATTCAGCCATTTCAAGAATGGTGTTAATACTTTCTTCTTTGGCATCATTAATAAAACAACAGCTGTTGATAATAATGATATCTGCTTCTGTTTCATCATTCGTCATTTCAATCCCGTCATCCCGCAGCATACCAAGCATAAACTCAGTATCTACCAGATTTTTGTCACATCCAAGGGAAATAAATAATAACTTCATATAAAAATACACCTCATAATTTTAAAAACCAATATCGCCCGGCATAAAACCGAGCGACAATATCTTAGTTTTCAGTTTTAGATTCTTCTGGAATAATTTTAACTTTACTTTCAAAAACCTCTTCTACGGCAATGGATAATGCCTTTGGACAGGTTTTCTTTTCATTCATTGGTTCTGCACCGGAAATTAACTGACGTGCTCTCTTTGCTGTAGCGATTACAATCGCATAACGGCTGTTTACAACCGGTTCTTCTCCGATTACAACGTCATTATTTACTACTTTCATTAGTTCTACATAAGATGGATGAATCATATCTATTACCTCTTTCTAATTATTTTAAAAATCTTAGTTTTTATAGAATCCTGCTGTCAACTGACCGCGCATGTCTTCGATAAACTTCTGCTTACGCGATACACGATAATGCTCATTAGACACTATACTGTGGAAATGCTCAACACATTCTTCTAAATTATCATTTACAATTAAATAATCATAAGCTTCTATTCCCTGAGCCTCTTCCACTGCTCTGGAAAGTCTCGACTCGATCACTTCCATCGTCTCTGTTCCTCTTCCAACCAGACGATTTTTTAAAACCTCTGCGCTAGGCGGTGTCATAAACAAAAGCAATGTATCCGGAAACTTTTCTTTTATTTTAAGTGCTCCCTGTATCTCGATTTCAAGAATGACATCTTTTCCTGCTGCTAACTGTTCTTCTACATATGCCTTTGGTGTACCATAGTAATTTCCTACATACTGTGCATATTCTACCAGTTCATCCTTTGCAATCATTTCTTCAAATTCTTCCCTGGTCTTAAAAAAATATTCCACACCATCTGTTTCGCCTGTTCTTGGTCCTCTGCTTGTCGCAGAAATAGATAGCGCATATTGGTCTGCATATTTCTTCATTATTTCTTTTACAACCGTTCCTTTTCCCGAACCGGAAAATCCGGAAAGAACAAGTAAAATTCCTCTATTCGTTGGCATCTTCCTCTACCTCGACTGTATTTCCATTAAATCGCCCAGCCAATGTTTCCGGCTGTAATGCGGATAATATAATCTGATTATTTTCTGTAAAAATCACACTTTTGGTTCTGCGGCCCTGTGTAGCATCAATCAGCGTTTCCTGCTCTTTGCCTTTTGCAATCATACGCTTTGCCGGAGCCGAATCGGATGAGATAATACTGATAATCTTATCGGTATTTACCATATTTCCAAAACCAATGTTCATTAATCTTGCCATATTTCTACCTTATTCAACGTTCTGTATCTGTTCTCTGACCTTTTCAATATCCGTTTTTAAATTAATTCCGGTATCAGAGATTTCTAAGTCATTCGCTTTAGAGAGAATCGTATTGGCTTCTCGATTCATCTCCTGTGCAATGAAATCCAGCTTACGTCCAATACTGCCTCCAGACTCCAAAGTCGCCTTTGTACTCTTGATATGACTGCGTAACCGGACGGTTTCTTCATCCACACAGATTTTATCTGCAAAAATTGTCACCTCTGTGGCAATTCTGGAATCATCAATCTGTTTGTCACCAAGCAAATCTTTTACCTTATTCTCCAAACGTTCCTTATAATCCTTCATAATAATTGGTGAACGCTCTTCGATAAAATCCACATAAGACAGCATATTGTTAAGCTTCGCAATTAAATCTGCCTTTAAATTCTCACCTTCTGTGATACGGCTTGCAACAAACTGCTCGCAGGCTCCGCGGATGGCTTTTTCAAGTCCTACCCAAATCTCCTGCTCATCTACTTCTACCTGTTCCATCGTAAGTACGTCCGGATAACGGGACAAAGTGCTGACACGGATATCATTGTCCAAGCCAAAGGTTTCTGCCATTTTCTTAAGGTAGCTTAAATATTCTCCAGCCAGCTCTTCATTATATTTTAATGAAAAACGCTCTTCTGAAAAATCCTCATAGGTTATGTAAAGATCAACCTTGCCTCGCTCCATATACTCTTTCAGCAAAGTACGGATCGTACTTTCAAAAAAGTTTAATGCTTTTGGCATCTTGATATTTACATCCAGATAGCGGTGATTTACAGACTTCATCTCAACGGTATACTTGCGATTTCCTTCTGTTACCTCACACCGGCCAAAACCGGTCATACTTTTAATCATATTGATTCTCCTAACCCGAATGTCATCATCCGGCATGTGAAATCCTCGCATCTCTTGTTATGGTAAAACGTTGTATGCATAGGTAAGTTTATTATAAAGCGAATGTAACAGGAAGTCAATCTTTTTCCAAAATGGA
>CAYYZV010000231.1:0-3601 GCA_964476275.1 uncultured Roseburia sp. | reverse complement strand
CATGAGCTGCTAAAATCAAACCATAGGAGTTATAAATCAATGTATAACCTGCAATTCCTGTCTTCACCTGATATACCTTTGAAAAACCGCCGTCGATAATTAAAAGTTTTCCTTTACACTTAATTGGAGACTCGCCTTTCTTTGTCCGAACCGGAACATGACCATTAATAATATGGGATTCCGGTCCTTCCAAACCAAATTCTTTTAAAATATTTACTGCAAATTCTTCCTTTCCAAGCATGGAATAATAATAATCTTTCGGTTCTTCCTGTATGCTCTTATCCTCAATGAAATAGCGTTCAAACGTAGTCATTCTCTCTTTTCCATAAACAGGAGAATTCTTGCTGCACCACAAAAACCACATCATATCCTGACCGCGTTTCTTTTCTTCTTTTTTAATAGAAGAATATCCTTTTCGCACGTAATTTTCTAACACATCATATAGTTCTTTGCCCGCATAAAGTTTCCCGTTTACATTTACTTTACGGAAGCTTCCATCCTCATTAATCGGTACACATCCATGATATAAAAGATTGCCGTTGAATACATTATACAGACTTCCTTTTGTAAACAAAAACCTCACATGACGCTGTAACTTTTCGCAGTTTACAAATGCCATACGAAGACGTTCCATTACCTCTTCTTCTTCTGCAGATAATTTATATGGATCGTTCCAGTCAATTGTCGGGAAATTTGTATCACATAATTTATATTCTTTATCGCCCAATTTTACAATTCCGCGTTCGATATCGATTTTGTCCAGCAACAAACGGTCATCCATATCATATTCCGGATGTGCTTTAATAATCTGACCTTCCAGTTTAAACTGCATAATCGTAATCGCCTTATGCATTTTTTCGTCTAACTGCGTATCCTGAACATCATATTCATCCTCTCTGTAATCCAGCTTAAACTGCGCACAGGAATCTTTTGCATAACTGCTCATTGCCATTCTTGCTAATGGTACAAGGTTAATTCCATAGCCATCTTCTAACATGCTTAAGTTACCGTATTTCGAAGAAATACGAATGACATTACAAATCAAAGCATCACAGCCGGATGCGGCTCCCATCCAGGAAAGGTCATGATTCCCCCACTGGATATCTACAGAGCGGTGTTCCATTAACGCATCCATAACCAAATGCGGATATGGACCTCTGTCAAAAATATCTCCTACAACATGTAAATGATCGACAATCAAAGATCGAATCAAAGCGCAAATTGCGATAATCAGTTTCTTTGCCTGACCTGTACGGATAATGGAATTAATAATTTCATTATAATAGGCTTCCTGATCAGATAAATCCGGACGGCCTGTCAATAACTCTTCTATAATATAGGAAAAGTCATGCGGGATAGCTTTTCTCACTTTAGAACGGGTATATTTTGAAGAAGCATTCTTACATACACGAATCAGACGATACATCGTTACTCTGTACCAGTCATCCATATATTCTTCATTCTTTAATACCTGCTCCATTTTCTGTTCCGGATAATAAATCAACGTAGCCAGCGACTTCTTCTCCATAACCGTAATGGCACTGCCAAATTCTTCTTCTATTTTACGTTTAATAGCACCGGAACCATTTTTCATAATATGCTGAAACTGTTCATATTCACCATGGATATCTGTTATAAAGTGCTCTGTGCCCTTCGGCAGACTTAAAATTGCCTGTAAATTCACAATCTCCGTAGCTGCTGCTGCTACAGTTGGATACTGCTTTGCCAGACATTTTAAATATCTCAAATCATTTTCCTGCATAATCCACCATCCTTCTCTATCTTAATATTTGTTTATAACTATTTTATCTCTCAATATACTGAATTGCAATACATTTTGGACCACCCTGTGTCACAAAAGCCGCTCCAAGCTCTAACATAACTATTTCCACTTCTGCAAAATGTTCTTTTAACATTTCTTTTACTTTCTTTGCGTCTTCTAATGCATTCGCATGGGATACATAAATAATATGCTTTGCATCTACGCCGCGCTTTTTCAAACGCTCCACAACAGCTCCTACTGCCTGTTTCATATTTCTTTTGATTGCATATTTATCCAATTTACAGCCATCCGGTGTCTGTGTCATAATCGGTTTTAATTTCAGTGTGGATGCAAAAGTAGCAGCCATAGGAGTCAAACGGCCGCCCCGTCTTAAAAAGTCAAAATCCTGCGGTATCAAAAAAGATTCCTGATTTTCTCTTGCCTTTTCTAACCATGCAATAATCTCTTTTGCTGTGCGTCCTGCTTTTTTCATCTTCCAGGCTTTCTGCACCATATAACGATGAGGGCCGCAAAGTGTTTTTGTGTTAATTACGGTGATATTTTCTTTATTATCCACCATTTCTCTCGCACCGCATGCAGACTGATAGGTACCGGAAAGACCATCTGCCATTGCAATATTAATAATCTCATCCTCCGGATATTTCTCATATGCGTCCATTACTTCACCAATTGGCGGCTGAGATGACTTTGGAATCCCGCCATTTGCAATTCTGTTATAAAAATCCTCCATATCAATCTGAAGGTCTCTGCCTTCCAAATCTCCGATATTCACGCAAAGCGGTAATACCTCAATCCCCATTTCTTTTGCTTCATTCTCTGTAAACAGAGTTGATGAATCTGTGATAATCTGTACCATTGTTCCCTCTCCTGCTTCTTTTGTAATTTTAAAACCTTTTCCATTATTAAATAATTATAGCTTAAAATTCTTTTCAAAACAACTTATTTGTTCTTTTCAAAAATGCTTTGTTTAGAAGTTTTCCCAAATTAAAAAGGCAACCTTTTATGATTGATAAAAGATCGCCTTCATACCTGTACTATTTACATTGTAGCCTTAATAACATCACTCATTTCATAATGTCCGGCTGGCTTATCTGCTAAATATTTTGCAGCCTCTACTGCACCTTTTGCAAATACTGCCTTAGAATAAGCTGTATGCTTAAATTCAATTACTTCATCCTGTCCTGCAAAAATCACTTCATGCTCACCTACAATCGTGCCGCCGCGAACTGCAGAAATACCAATTTCATATTTCTCGCGTTTCTTGCGTTCCTGACTGCGGTCATATTTATATTCATAAGCATTTTCTAATGCATCGTTCATGGAATCGGCCAATGCCAACGCTGTTCCGCTTGGCGCATCCAGTTTTAATTTGTGATGCTTTTCTACGATTTCCATATCAAATCCTGCCGGAGCAAAAATCTGCGCTGCCCTTTTCAGTAATTCCATTAATGTATTAATACCCAAAGACATATTCGCAGAACGCAAAACCGCAACTTTTTCAGATGCCTCCTGCACTTTCGCAAGCTGTTCCTCGCTTAATCCTGTTGTGCATAAAACAACCGGAATCTGCTTTTCTACACTGTATACCAATAAATCATCCACAGCACCTGCTGTAGAAAAATCAATAATAACATCTGCATCTGCATTACATAATGAAATATTTGGAAATACCGGATAATCATTTGCAATTTCATCATATACGTCAATACCTGCCACGATTTCAATACCTGCATCTGCTTTACAGATTCCTGTAATTACCTGTCCCATTTTGCCGTTACATCCGTGCATAATTGCTTTTATCATACTTATATCCTCGTT
>CAYYZV010000230.1:0-3612 GCA_964476275.1 uncultured Roseburia sp. | reverse complement strand
TGAACTCTCATCATGCTATCATCTGCATTGTTTTTAGCCAAGAGATTCATACTTCCGTACCACACAATTTCCTGATCCATAATTGCAAAATGTTCACATGATTCTTCTACTGTTTTTATATAAAAACCCGCCTGGCGCATTTCTTCATGTAATTGCATCCAAAAAGCGGCATCACCAAAACCATATGAGTCCGGTTCCCATGTCACAATTGTAATTTCAACTCCCGCCAGCTGCTTATCATGTAATAAGCTAATCAGTTCATATACTTTCGCACCACTGATTACCGGACTTGATATAATAATATTTTTATCAGCTTGCAATAAATCTTTTCTATATACTTCATAATAGTTCTCACTATCAAAAATTGCATTTGTGGTCTGCTTTTTACTTTTTAGCCCACCACATACATCATATCCTATTTGCTTATACGCCTTTAACCTTTTTGCGTACATATTATCAAACATCGGAATGTGGCTGTCCACATAATCATATACAATTACATTTTCTTTTCCCGCATAATCACGATTCAAACGACCCGCATACTGTGTTACTATACTTTCGAAAGAAACCGGCATTGCCATAAACAAGGTATCTAATCTCGGATAATCAAAGCCCTCTCCAATCAACGAACCAGTTGCAACTAAAATCAAAGTTTCCTTTTCATCTATCTCATGCAACTGTTCCAAAATCTTTCTATGTTCCTTTTTTGAGTTATTTCCTGTCATTAAAAATACATGATTGGCGTAATCTTTCAGGCGCTCATACAGTTTCTCTGAATGTTCTTTATATCTGGACAATACAACCGGTGTACGTCCTGCTAATACACATTCTTTTACATCCTCAACGATCAGATCATCTCGCATCTCATTATCCCGAATAATATCGTAAGCTTCATTCGGATGCATTTTCTCTTTTATTACGCCTCTAGGTGCAACTATAGGTGTAAAGCGAGGATATACCAAATGTTCTATCTCCTGAGCTTTTGCTTTTTCTTTCGCTGTATAACTATGTCGTATCGGTCCGATAAGCATATAATTAATTTTCTCAAGACCATCCCCCCTTTTAGGAGTCGCCGTGACACCATATACATACTTCGCCTTCACTTCTTTCAAAACATTTGATATTGTATCTGACGCTGCGTGGTGACATTCATCAACAAGAACCATGCCATAATGATTCAATAAATTATGAAATTCACCCTTTTTACAAAGCGAACCAGCCATGGCAATATCTATAATTCCTGTCATAGAATCATGCGCTCCCTGAAGTTTACCTATTACCTCTTTCCGTACTTTTATTCTTCCGGTTTTAGTCTTGTATTCCGGCAATTCTTCATTAATATCTAAAAATTTTTCTAATGCTTCTTTCCATTGTTCCATCAATGCTGATGATTCCAGAATAATTAATGTGTTTACCTTTTTCTCCGCTATAATTGCACTGCAAACAACAGTTTTCCCAAACGCAGTAGCAGCATGCAATATCCCATTATCAAACTGTAATATTTCATTCATTGCTGTTTTCTGCTCTTCACGCAATTCACCTTTGAATGCCACATCTATAGTTCTACCCTTTTGCCGTTCATCTTCAATTTCATACGGTATTTTTGCTTGTTCAATATTATCAATCAAAACACCATATAAACCACGTGGAATTTCAATATAACCACTTAGATGATCTTGTCCTAAATATAGCCAGCGTGCCGTATCATAATTCGATGTTCCAATTGCTTGATTTTTATAATAAACGGGATTACCTATCGCTGCCAATCTGCGAATTTTATTCTGTAGCGCAGGTCTAATATTTGTACTATCCACATATATTCCATTCGACAATGTAAGATGCAACTTCCCATTAACATCTGCAGCAGAAAACCTTCTTTTTTCCTCCCAAGGTTTTTCTCTATCCTCATCAGTTTCTGCAACTATCACATCTTCTATGTAAGATGTCCACTCTCTTATTTTCTCCTCAAGAAATTCCTTTGAAAGTCTCGGTTTACTCCACAAAATTTCCCACTGATTTGAATATGCATTCCAGTTGCTGTCAACAAACGCACTATTTCCTTCCTTTAACGCCTTCCCTTGCAACGGAAGTGCAATCAGATTCCCTACTCCACCCTCAGGGAGTTCATCCTGTGCCGGAAGCATTCTATCATAATATTTAAAAGATTTAAGATTTACCTGTTCTGCACCTTTGTCTAATAAAGCTATGCCAAATTTCCGCACTAACGCTGCTGAAATCGGATTATCAAAGAAAATCCATATGTGTGCTCCTCTTCCAGACCTGGAACGTTCTACAAGAGGATCTATGCCATTTAACACACAAACTTTTCTCATTGCCTCCACTTCTTCAATCCATGTGTCAAACTCATTTGCAAAATCCTTTTTCTCTGCACCTTTCTCATGATTATCAAAATCATATACCAAAAATCTACATGTTCCATCTGTAAGCAATGGATATACTCCTATTACATCCGAAGCATTATATGACCAACCGCGCAAATGCATTAATATATCATCTTTTGTCAATTGTTTGTAGGACTGATATTTGCAATCCTTACAATTAATTTTTTGCCTATGTTTTTTAGGGCATACTTCTTTCCAAAAGTTATGACATTGTGTAAAATAGCTAGCCTCTCCAGTGTCCTTCTTTTCATTTCTTTTTGCATACACATCCTGTCTTCCCCAGAATCTGGAATAAAACATAACTGCCATTTTTTCTGTAATCTCAGCAGGTGCCTGAATTCTTGCACCTTGATTCGGATCATATTCACGCACCTCTTCTGATGAACGCAGACGCATTAATTCCTGTCTATAAGAAATTCCTGCATTATCCAAGATATTCTTTAATATTTGATTTTCCAGTTGCAAGTCATTTAGTTGTATCTGTAAACGACTTATGTTTTCAATTGGTTCTCTCATAATCATATCCTTCAATACAACATTATCCCGTCTCAAGTTAGTCTCATAATCTCATCCTCAAAATGAGACTGTGTGAGACTAACTTGAGACCAATTTCCTTACATTTTTTCAAAAAGCACCAGTTTTATCGCATTTCTGGAACTTTTTCTAGTCTCATCCAGTATCAAATCTCATGAGACTACGTTGAGACTGAATGAGACTAAGTCAACTTTTTTTCATTACAAAGTCCATGTTGATGTCTTTTTATCGTACACAGCACCTGTCACCTTTTTAATTTTCGCATAATCTCTAAATACGGTTGCTCTTGATATGTCAAGTTCAGCCATTACCTGTTCAACCGACAAATGAAGGTTTTCGCAAATCATATTATATATTTTTTGTTCTCTTTCCGATAAGGTCTTCTGCTCTTTTACCTCTTCTGCTGCCACCTTGTCCAACGGAATAATTATTCTAAACACATCATCTTCAATCAATTCAGGCTTGCCACCATCTGAATATATTGGCGTATATTTATAAAGATTTCTAACACCGGAACCAATGGTATCTGTTCTGCCGATATTTGCGAAAAACTGTTGAATCAATGGATTCTTTGGGTATGGTGTAAATTCATCACTCATAATATTCCCATGGCGTCTTGGTATACACCAGTTCTCTGTTTTTAACCAGTCTTTTTCAATAATTACCTTTGCCGGGA
>CAYYZV010000229.1:0-3621 GCA_964476275.1 uncultured Roseburia sp. | reverse complement strand
GTCATAGCAGAAAAAAGTATTCAAAATCGAGAACTTAGGATATAATAAAATTGTAAGAATGGTTTTTCTAATTAATAATAAGAATGTCATAAATTCTGACATTTTATGTTGTATATTTCTTTTAATAGGTGTATAGTATATAGAAATTGATGAAAGGAGAGAGGATAATATGAATGAAAGATTGAAGCAAGTGCGTAAGAGTTTGAAACTTTCTCAAGAGTTTGTAGCGATGCAACTAGGTATGGCAAGGACAACGATAGTTGCCATTGAGGCGGGGATACGCAAAGTAACTACTGATGAATTGACTAAATTTTCTGAACTTTATGGTGTAACTACTGATGAATTATTATATGGAGATGTATCTGAAGAAAATGAAGTTAGAGCATTTGCAAGAACTTTTTCAGAACTCTCCGATATAGACAAGAAGGAAATTATGAATCTGATAAATTTCAAGCGTAGATACAAGGAGACGATGAATTGAGAAAAATTATCGAGTTATATCATAGAGGAATGTCTGCAGAGGCATTAGCGCAGGCAGTTATAGCTGAATACTTCGATGGTAAAGAACCCTCCTTTCCTATTGATCCATTTAAAATGATACGCGATTTTGGAATTGTATATCAATTTATGGAATTTAAGGATTTGGAGGGTATTTATATTTTACCGGATGATGAAGAAGATATTCCAGTCATAGGTATTAATTTTGGGAGACCTATAACACGTCAAAGATATACTGCAGCACATGAATTATGTCATCATATCAAAGATTGTGATAGTAGTATTTGTCCGATTAGCGGAAAGAAGAACTATATAGAAAGTTTTGCGGATGCCTTTGCATCGGAGTTACTTATGCCAACGAAATATCTTAGGGCTGAAGCAAGAAAATATGCTGTTAATGGGCGAGTAGGTAGAAGTGATATTTTGAAGATTGCAGAGTATTTTGGTACCAGTTTTGAATCTGCTGTTTTTTCAGTTGCCTATAAGATTAATATGTTAGATGGCGATACAGACGCTAAGAGTATTAAAAGAGAAAATCGCAAGTTCAAGCCTGAACAAAAGAAAATTGAATTAGGATTAGATACAGAAAATGTAAATTTATGGGAGCAAGTGGTTAATTCTTATGAGTATTTCTGGAGTATAAATAATAAATATGCTTGGTATATATTTAAAAATGATTTTATCTATCATGAAAATCGTTTGGAAAGACTCAATTTGGATGATGATGTAGTTGCAGAAATAATTGCTGATTTGAGATATAACAAAAGTAAGAGTCAGTATTGTAATGAGGAATGTGAAGAAATCATACAAGTGGCAGGTCATTCTGCTTTATACGATTATATATACGATACGGAAGATAAGTTAGATATTTATAAAATACAGAAATTGAACAAGATGTTGTATCAATATGCTCCATTCCCAGAAGCTGGTGGGGTGTATCGCCAAGATAATAATTTTGTTACAGGTGCAGAGTTTGAAACAGTAGATTATCATATGGTGGTACAGGAGATGATTGCTTTAGATACCCCGATGAAAACATTAATGGAAAATATGGATAATCTAACTGTTTCTGAGGTTATTAAACAGGCTGCTGTAATACATCATAGGATAACTGTAATTCATCCATTTGGAGATGGTAATGGAAGATGCTCAAGAGCATTATTAAATTGGATATATAGACTTAAAGGTCTTCCACCAATTTATATAAAATATCCTGAGAAAGATGAGTATTATGAAGGGTTAAATCATGTTGATAGAAGTAATAATTATAGTAAGCTCTTTAAAGTGTTTATGCGTGAAGTGATACGAAGTTCGATGCAACTTAGTAGAGTCTCAGTGAATGAAAATATAAAGGTAGAGGGTAAGTTATAGTTTATTCTAAGGATATTATTGTTTTAATTGGCAAGAAAGATAATATGCTTATAAGGTTAGTGGAATATAAAGAAAAAGTATTGTTTATGGGTGTTAGAAAATAATTTGAAGCATTCTTGAAGCATTTCTGAAGCAAAATTGAATCAACCCATAAAACCTTACAAAGCCATACATAATTCTGAAAATATTTCAATTAACTTAAAATAGAGATATAAAGAACTATGAAGAATTACAGCAAATGACATTCCCACAATCCCGACGATGAAGTCGTTAGATAAATAAAGCTAGGAAAATCAAGGGTTTGAGCCACTTTCATTCTAAGTTTGACATCAAATTTACATCATTTGGTGGACTAATATGGACTGATATGTGATATTTTCCTAGAAAAACATTATGAAAACAAAATAGTTGAATGCTATATAGAGGACATTTTTCTAAAAGAAATTTTAGAAAGATGTCCTTTTTCTGTTGTTATGGTTTTGATTTGAACACTTTATTAAGCAAAATAACAGTTCAGTCATATAAGCTCGATTTGGCTGTTTCACAGTCTTTCTCGTTGCATATGCAGCTAAAAATCTCGCTTTTGGCAGAACGCCATATTCAAAATGAACAAAAATTTTTCGTATGCAAATAAATTGGCACTCAAAATTTGCTCATTTTGACATGGCTGAACTGTTAAAAAAGTTTTGGGAGGTCATATGAAATGTCAAATACAGAAATGATTTTTATCAGCGAAGCACATGAGAAATTTTATCACGAAAAATTAAAAGAAGTACGTTATGTGGACGTATACCATGAAGCAGTGGTTTATTGTCTTGGTATCAACGCAGATACAAGAAAATATGTGGATAACATTTATGATTTTAAGACTGACTGTGTAAAAACAGAGTGTTTAAAAGAAGGCTGGCAGACAAGCGGAAGTGTAAAAGTGGTGCGAATGGCATTTAATCTTTACTGTAACGGAACACCAAGTGTTTTGGATTATGAAGATGCAGAGGAACAGTTAAGTGAGTGTAGCCAGTATACCGTAGAAGAATTGTTTTGTTGCAGTTATGCACCATTCTTTTGGCAGGCAATACAGATTCGTTATCCGGAGTATGTGACTTATAACAAAAAGATGTATGCCATGTTTGGAGGACAGGATTAAGAAATTAAGATTTTATAAAGCATATAGAAAGATACGCAAATGGAATTAAAAGAAACAGTAGTTATGATTTGACAGGTCTGTGCTGTTTTGGCACAGACCGCAGATGCAAAAGGCAGAGGATAAGGAGAGGTGCATCAGAATGGGGAAAAATTTGAAATTTGATTATTATTATGGAATAGAGGCGGAGCAGTTTTCATTTTACAGAGTTCCAAGAATACTGATAAAAGACAAGCGTTTCAAGGAATTATCCAGTGATGCAAAGCTCCTTTACGGCTTGATGCTGGACAGAATGGCAATGTCTATGAGAAATGGCTGGTTGGATAGTGAGAATCGAGCGTATATTCATTATACAATGGACAGTATTATGGAAGATTTGAATTGTGCAAGAGAAAAATGTGCAAAAATTTTAGCAGAGCTTGATTGTAAAAAAGGGATTGGACTGATTGAGAAGAAACGACAGGGATTAGGCAAACCGGACATTATTTATGTGAAAAATTTCGTGGCATTGGAAACAGAACCGGAAGAAGCAGGGAATACAGAAAATGTAGAAAGCATAACTGAGAATACGGTATTGGCAGAAGCGTTTCAATCGGATTTACAGAAGT
>CAYYZV010000228.1:0-3669 GCA_964476275.1 uncultured Roseburia sp. | reverse complement strand
CTGTCTCATCGATTGGTTTCTCAATCCAAAGTTCCTGCTGCATTACTTCTTCACTTGTAGATGTAAGCTGTGTTACTGCTACAAGAAGCGGTCTTGTACCATCTGCTCTTGTTAAACCTTCGATAGCAGCTGACATCATTCCCTTTGTACCTGCTGCATGTACATTACACATATCTACATCTAAATTAGATAATACTGCCATAGATTTTTTTACTGTATTTGGAATATCATGTAATTTTAAATCCAAGAAAATCTTATGTCCCATTTTTTTAATCTCGCGGACAATTTCCGGACCTTCCGCGTAATAAAGTTCCATACCGATTTTTACAAATGGTTTTTCATTCTCAAATTTACCTAAGAAGTTAAGTACTTCTTCTTTGCTATTAAAGTCACATGCAATAATTACATCTTTTGCCATTTCATGAACCATCCCTTCGCATATTATTTATCCTTAAAATTATAACACGATACAAATATTTTGCAATGTATAATTATCCATTTTATATTTCACAAATAAGTTTTCTTATTGGAAGTATAAAAGTCTAAGAAACTCCATTCACACAAAAACGGATACCTTTCGGTATCCGTTTCATAATCGGCGTGACAGGATTCGAACCTGCGACCTCATCGTCCCGAACGATGCGCTCTACCAAGCTGAGCCACACGCCGCTATACATATAAAGTTTTTGCAAATCGTACTTGTATATGATAACATATAATAAATTTATTGTCCAGTACTTTTTTGAAAGGATAGAGGTATTTTTATGAAACCTACTGTATTAATTACAGGTGCATCCCGCGGAATCGGACAAGCAATTGCGATTGCCTTTGCAAAAGCCGGTTACCAGCTGGTCATTACCTGCTCAAAAACAGAAGAAGATTTACTATTATTAGCAGAATTTCTAAGAACACATTACTCTGTCAAGGTTCTCACCAGTGTAGGTGATATTGCAGATTATAATTATGTAAACAAATTATTTCAGGATATCAGCTGCTGCTTTGGCACAATAGATGTTCTGGTAAATAATGCAGGAATTTCTTATGTCGGATTGCTAACAGATATGAATATCGATGATTGGAACCACATCGTAAATACCAATCTTACCTCCGTATTTTCTACCTGCAAACATGCCATACCTGATATGGTCCGCAGACAATCCGGAAAAATCATCAACATTTCCTCTGTCTGGGGAAATGTCGGTGCCTCCTGTGAAGTTGCTTATTCTGCCTGCAAGGGCGGTATAAATGCTTTTACCAAAGCACTTGCAAAAGAGCTGGCTCCCAGTAATATTCAGGTGAATGCCATTGCCTGCGGCTGCATTGACACACAAATGAATGCCTGTTTCTCCGACGAAGAACGCCAGGCACTTTCCGAAGAAATTCCTGCCGGAAGATTCGGCACCCCAAAAGAAGTAGCTGATTTAGTTCTTGATTTAGCAAATGGGCACTCTTATTTAACCGGACAAATTATTACACTGGATGGCGGCTGGACATAGTTCCTGCCGCTTTTTATTCCTTTCTTTCTCCTGTTCAAAATATTCATTTTTTCTTATTTTTTAAGACCCTTTTACGCGAATCGCGCAATCCGCCGACAAGCAAAGCTTCTTATTCTACAATATTCTCACAAACATTCGAAAGGAGTAGAATATGAATATTGGAACCAAAATCCAGGCTTTGCTAACCGAACAGGGAATTTCCCGAAATGAATTGGCTCTGCAATTACACATTGACTACAGTACTCTATGTGGATATATCTATAATCGCAGACAGCCAGACTATGAAACACTACTAAACATGTCTATTATCCTAAACACTACTACTGATTTTCTCATCGGCCGTACCTCAATCCGGTATCACAGAGACCTCCTTTATAATGAAAAAGAAGGTATTCTCATCAGTAATTTCCGTTCTCTCTCCCCTGATATGCAGCAACTTCTTATTAATATCTCTCATTGTCTTCACAATCTGGTTCTAAAAGAACAGCGTTTTTGGAAATAATTTTAAAAGAGCCCTTAGACCATATAGTCTAAGGGCTCTCCCCTTCTTATTATTTTACAGTTTCTGCCTCAAGAATTACTACTGTTCTTGGCGGCATTTTTACCGTTTTCTTATAATAAAATTCTGTTTCAGATTCAAAATCTTTACCGTCAAAATACTCGCAATTTGTATTCATAACTACCCGCCACTGTAAACCTGCCGGTAATTCCGGAAGCTGCATAATTAATGGTTCCCAGTATGCATTCATACAGTAGAAAATAATGTCATCACATACATCCATTTCATCACGTCCTGCATACATAACACCAATCAGCTTACTATTATAATCTGTACCTCCGTTCCAAGGGAAACCATTGTGAATACTAATTTCCGGTAATTTACATAAGGCTGCTTTTGTAGCTTTACGCAAAATTGCATGTTCTTTACGGAACGCAATCATAAAACGGAAAAACTCATAAATTTCCTGATATTCCTCCAAACGGCTCCAATCCAGCCATGAAATAATATTATCCTGACAGTAAGCATTGTTATTACCAAACTGTGTATTGCAGAATTCATCTCCTGCCAAAAACATAGCTGCTCCACGACTACACATCAATGTCGCAAACGCATTCTTTACCATGCGGCGGCGCAGTGCATCTACTTCTTCAATATCCGTCTCGCCTTCTACTCCACAGTTCCAGCTATTTCCGTTATTGTCACCATCTGTATTATCCCAGCCATTTTTCTCATTATGCTTATGATTATAGGAATACAAATCATAAAGCGTAAATCCATCATGGCAGGTCAAAAAATTAACAGATGCACTCTTTCTGCTTGGTCCATACAAATCCATGGAACCGGTAATTCGTGTAATAGCTGTTCCTGCCATACCACCATCACCTTTTAAGAAACGTCTCATATCATCACGATATCTGCCATTCCATTCTGCCCAACGGCTCCATGCAGGGAAGCTTCCCACCTGATACAATCCACCGGCATCCCACGCCTCAGCAATCAGCTTCACTTTGCCTAGAATCTGGTCACATGCCAGCTGTCTTAAAATCGGTGGATTCTCCATCGGTACACCATTTTCATCTCGGCTCAAAATAGAAGCCAAGTCAAATCGGAAACCGTCTATACGATATTCTGTCACCCAGTAACGCAGACATTCCAGGATAAACTGAGATACCACCGGGTGATTGCAGTTCATAACATTTCCGCATCCACTAAAGTTGTAATAAAACCCTTCCGGTGTCAACATATAATAAATATTATTATCAATTCCTTTAAACGAGAATGTCGGTCCATTTTCATTTCCCTCTGCTGTATGATTAAATACAACGTCAAGAATAACCTCGATTCCATTTTCCTTTAAATCATAAATCAGACTCTTTAATTCGTCCCCTTCATGATTATGTTCAACCACAGAAGAATAACCTGTATTCGGTGCAAAAAAGCAAACCGTATTATAACCCCAGTAATTATATAGACGTTCTCCGTCTACCACCCTGGTTCCTTCCATTTCGTCAAATTCAAAAATCGGCATTAGCTCCACTGCATTAATACCTAAATCTTTCAAATACGGTATCTTCTCCCGAAGTCCCTGGAAAGTACCCGGATGCGCTACTCCTGAGGATTTATCCTTGGTAAAACCACGGACATGCATCTCATAAATAATCAAATCTTCAA
>CAYYZV010000227.1:0-3714 GCA_964476275.1 uncultured Roseburia sp. | reverse complement strand
ACTAAGGATCTTGTGGCAGCAATGTCGTGTGGGTTCAAGTCCCATCTTCCGCATTCAAGATGAGTGTGATAAACAAAGCAGAAATGCCGTGTTTATCACATTTTTTTTGTTTTGGTGTGTTTAAAAAAAGTGTAAAAATGTTTACACTTTTTTACACCTCCGAAACGGCCACCGGCAGTTTCTCCGGATGCATGGCAACTCGTTTGTGGGTCTATACATTCAGTGTTTTTTCTAGTTCGCTACGTTTTTGCTCGTCAGAGTATCGAGAGAAACAATAGTGCTTGATGTAGGTCTGAATATCTTTGTGTCCGCTGAATTGCATAGCATCTTTCAGATTGATATTCGGATTGTCTGCAATCTTGGTTAAGCAGGTCTTTCTCGTCTTATGGTTTCCCTTTTTGACAAATCCCAATTCCTTACAATAACGTACATACTTTTTATCGATGGCTTGCGATGTGATTCGCTTATTGCGGTATATAAAGATATAGTCTTCGGCATTGCAAGAGAATCCACGTTGCAGATTATATTCTTTAATCTTAGCAAATATTTCCAATGCAGAAGAAACCACATATATGGTTCGATAGCCGGCATCAGATTTGGTATGCTCTACAACCTCGATTTGATAGTGCCATGAGCCGTCTGCATCTTCCTTGTATTGTTTTTGCTCCATACGTCGGATATGTAGATAAGGCTCTTTTAAGTCCTTCCACTTTAATGCAACAAGTTCTCCAACACGAAGTCCTAACGAGAAGTTTAAGACTGCCGCAAGAGCCGTTGTAAGCTCCGTATTGCGTTCAAAGTCCTTTAAAGCATATTCTTTTATCTGTTGTTCTTCAACTTCGCTGAATACCTCATATTCCGGTTCTTTTTCTACTACCGGAGTAAATAAAGATGCTTTGATTTTGAAAGTTGAATATGGATTAGAAGGAAGTTCTCCCAGTTCCACGAGATAGTCAAGGCTTTGTCTGATGATAACTGCCATATTGTAATAAATTTTCTTACTTAAATTGCAGGAAATAATTTTATTCCTCGCCCATGTTTTTAGTTCAAGAGTAGTTAATTCTAAAAGAAGTATATTGTTCTGGAATAAAACATTCCTGCACGATTGGTCTAACGATTCCCATTTGCTGCTGCCTCCTAATTTAGTTTTTCTTTCTTCTTTGCTTTGTTGTAACGATTACGCAGTTGATTTTTGCCTGCACCCACTTCTTTTTCTAGTTCTCTAATAGTAAAGAAATCATAATCTACAAGATAGAGAAGATAATCATCGGTCAATTCCTGCCCATTCACTTCAAAACGAACCTTTGGACGTCATCTGTCATTTCCTTTAATGGTTTGGGAAATGGCATAGGACGTAATGGTTTACTTTCATAAGTGCTCATATTAAAATCTCCTTTTAAAAATAAAAAAGACAAGCAGAGTTTTTGTGTGAAAACTCTAATTGTCTTTTAATCTGTCCTGTGCTGTAAATTAAGTATCTGATATATTTATCTAATAATATGATACGCAATTTTTTATCAGAAGGCAATATAGTTGAAAAAATATTTTGTTAACTATATGGAGTAATTAATATATAGTTGAAAATTACTGTATATGTGGTAATAAATATAAGTTAATTATTTACATGTATTTTTTGCAGGAAGTTCATTGAAAATCGGCTGTTTTTAGAAAATATTTTTTAAGGGATATAAAATATAGTAATTAATATGCCATTAATTATATTAAGGCTAAAAATTAACTGTCAGAAGAAAGTGGAAAAATTTAAGGTATTATTGATTTTCTGGAAATGGGTAAATTCTAGATACATTATTGCCCGTCAGTTTCTGGCAAAATATGGAGAAGAGCTTAAAGCAGCAATTATTTGCGGTACGGTAGGTCCGGGAGCCGTTCCATGTGAAGAGGGAATAAAAGTATTAAAACCTCTTGTAGAAGAAGGAAAAGGGGCAGAAGCGGATCCCGCAATATTGGGAAACCTTCTTGGTGGACTTTTCTCACGTATTGAGGAAGTAAAAATAGGGAACGAATGGATATGCCATGACCCATTTGTACAAATCGATCATGCAACAGATCCATTTGATGCATTTACAAAACCGACAACCAACGAAGCATTATTACAGTTTATTGAAATGATCGATGAAGTAAATAAACCGGAATGGGCTAAGATGGTTCCGCAGATTCCTCTTTATAACATAGCAGGAGAAGAAGATCCATGTGGTAGTTTTGGAGAGGGTGTAAAACTTGTTTCTAAGTGGTTAGAAGATACCGGACACGATGTAACAACGAAATTGTATGAAGGCTATCGTCATGAAATCCACAACTATAATGATATTAAGGATGAAGTAGAAGCTGGAATTGTTGCTTTCTTAAATAGTGCATTATTATAAAATATTTCAAAGCCGTCACACTTTACAGGTGTGGCGGTTTTTTCATTATAATTTGCAGTTCAGTTTTTATTGCTTCGTAAATATTACTGTATTATAATAATTCTATTCAAATTATTGTAATAAATGGAGGCCGGTTATGATTCAAGATATAGGAGAGGGCGTGTTTTCAAATGCATTTTCTTCTTCGACAGTGTGTGAAGGAGATTTTCTTTTTTGCTACCGTAATGAAGATATTTTATTAAAGAATAACCAAAATGTTTACGAATTACCTGTATATGGAGAACTCACTCCAAAATGTCATCATATATTTTCATTAGATGGGAAAGGCTGCTTTCTTTCTGAGGAAATATTAGATCCTTCTGTTGATTTTTGTTATGTAAATGCAAAAGCTATCGCTCACTCTTCCTTTGACCGAAAGCTGGCTTTTTCTGTAATCACCGGATTACAGCTCTACCGATGGGAACAGTCACGAAAGTTTTGCGGCCGTTGTGGAACACCTACTAAACGCAGTCACAAAGAACGGGCAATGGTTTGTCCTGAATGTGGACAGATAGAATATCCCAAGATTTGTCCTGCCATCATAACAGCAGTCACACATAACAATAAACTTCTTATGCTTCGAAATAAAACAAGTCCACCAGGAAGATATGGTCTGCTTGCAGGTTTTTGTGAAATTGGAGAAACCTTTGAAGATACGGTTAGGCGCGAAGCTATGGAAGAGGCAGGCATTAAGGTTAAAAATGTGACCTATTATAAAAATCAACCATGGGGTTTTACAGATGCACAGATGATTGCTTTTTTTGCGGAATTAGATGGCGATGATGAAACACTTTATTTACAGGAAAACGAAATTGCAGATGCCCGCTGGTTTACTCCGGAAGAAATCGTAAAACCTATGAACGGCATCAGTGTTTTTTCAGAATTAGTTTGGATTTTCTTAAATAATCATGGTATCTGTAAATAATTATGTCTGACTTTCTTTGTTTCTATATAACTATAAAGGCTATTTTCAAGGGACTATGATAAAATTACAGTAAAGTATCCAGAAAACTTATGTGAGAGGGAAACTATATGATTAACAGAGAAGATATGTTGGAACTTACAAGACGAATGACTCCAGAGCGTACCTGCTTTGATAGAATTGCCGGGGCATACATAGATAATGCAGGTGAAATAAATGATAGTTTTAATATTCATTTTGGAAAATTATCTGGTTCTGAAAAAGCGAAAAACCTAGAAATTGCAAAAACAGTTCCGTTTTCAAAGACAAATATACAATTAAAAGAGTTTGGATTTCCAGTTATCAGCAAGGGGAAGGATAGCATGTATC
>CAYYZV010000226.1:0-3718 GCA_964476275.1 uncultured Roseburia sp. | reverse complement strand
TTTAGAAAAAAGTGAACTTCTTGATAATAGTGAAGACAAACCATGGCAAAAAGAAAATTACTTTTTGAAATGTGATGTAGATGGGAAATTACGTATTATATTAGCAAATGGAGTGTATGTTGATACATCAAATCTGAGTCCGCGAATACAGAATAGGATAAGAGAAATGGCAGCGTTTCGCAATCCGGCGTTTTATAAGAATCAGGCAATGGGATTATCAAATTTTGCAAATACCAGATTTATTTATCTTGGAAATGATGAGAATGGATACATAAAAATTCCAAGAGGCTTATTGGAAAATATCGTTTCTGAATGTGATAAGGCAGGTATTGGTTATCAGCTGCAAGATGAACGTTGTCAGGGTAATAAGCTCCAAATAGAATTTAATGGACAATTAAAAGAATCACAAATTCCAGCCGTTAATACATTATTAGAACATGAAACAGGAATACTTAATGCGGCGACTGCATTTGGGAAAACCGTTGTTTGCTGTAATATAATCGCGAAACGAAAAGTAAATACATTGATTTTATTACAATCTTCAGCACTAATAGAACAGTGGAAAAGTGCTTTAGAAAAGTTTTTATTAATAGATGAAGAACCACCGGAGTATGAAACACCATCAGGAAGAAAGAAACAAAGAAAGAGCATAATCGGTAAACTTCAAGGTGCACATGATTCTACAACCGGAATGATTGATATAGCAATGGTTGGGTCAATGTGCAAAAAGGGAGAATTTCATAAAAGATTAAAATCATATGGAATGGTAATTGTAGACGAGTGTCATCATGCCGCATCAGATACGATAGTAGAAGTTTTGCAGGAAGTGAATGCAAAATATGTATATGGTGTAACAGCAACACCATTTCGCAGTGATGGGCTGGAAAAGATTAACTATATGCTGCTAGGACCAATCAGATATAAGTATACATCAAAGGAGAGAGCGAAAGAACAGGGAATTGAGCATCTGGTTTATCCAAGGTTCACAAGGGCAGTGGCACCTAGATTTGGACAGGACAAAATGCATCCAAATGAAGCATATGGAATTATTAGAGAAAATGAAGACAGAGACCGAATTATCATTAACGATGTGAAAAATTGTATTGAAAAGGGCAGAACACCAGTTATTCTTTCAAAATATGTAGATCATTCAAGAAAATTATACGAACGTTTACTGGGATATGCAGATAAAGTATTCTTGCTTTCGGGAGAAAATTCAAAGAAAGAACATAAAGCTATTTTAGAACAGATGAATCAGGTACAGTCTAATGAAAGTATGATTTTAGTAGCTACTGGAAAACTGATAGGGGAAGGATTTGATTTTCCGAGACTTGATACACTGATTATGGCAACGCCCGTATCATGGAAAAGTGTGGTAGAACAATATGCCGGACGTTTAAACAGAGATTATGATGGAAAAGAAAGCGTAATTATTTATGATTATGTGGACAGCCATATTTTTATGTTTGAAAAAATGTATTATAAACGTTTAAAAGCATATAAGCAGATTGGATATGAAGTATTTTCTGGAAGAGAGGAAGAAAAACAAAATGTCAATTCTATCTTTGATATGGATAATTATGCGGAAATATATAAGCAGGATTTGCTTTGTGCAAATAATGAAATTATCATATCTAGTCCAGCTATCAGTAATTGGAAAGTTGATGAATTGGTCATTCTTTTGAAAGAAAAGCAAGAGGCAGGTATAAAAATAAAGATTATTACTTGGAAGCCAGATATGTACGGGTATGGTGATAGCGAATACTGGATGGAACTTCAAGAGAGGATGAGAAGCAATGGGTTTGAAATGAATCTTGTAGAAGATTACTGTCAGCATTATTGTATCATAGACAGAGAAGTGGTCTGGTATGGGAGCATGAATTTTCTTGGAAAAGAAGATAGTGAGGATAATTTGATGCGAGTATGCAGCAAAGATATTGCTACGGAATTATTGGAATTGACATTTGGACAGTCGGTATATAATGGTGAAAGTATGTAGAAAAGATTATGCTTGGATAACAAAAAACGGAAGGAAATATATTGGTGAATTCTAAAACATATTTATGGCTCGAAGACAGAAACGGTAAATCCAGTTATATATTCTGGAAAACATTTATGGAGCAGTTATGCCCGGAAATAGTAGTCGAAAGTAAGAAAAATAACAGTGAATTAGTAAAAGCGGTTAAGGCATTGAAAGATACGGAGAATAGATATATTATTGTATTTGATAATTCTTTTGATAATCCACAGGTGGTCATGGAACAGAGAGTATTAAGACAATATGCCGATAAAAAGGATAATGTCTTTTTGATGGATATTATATGCTTTGAATATTTACTGCTTGAGTTTAAAGATTTAATAGTATGGATTTATGCACCGGATGACGAATTTTTAGTAAAGCGAATAAAAGCTATTAAGGCAAGAGAAAAACTTGTTCCTGCAATTAAAAATGGTGAACTTAATTATAAAGACATTCAGGAAATGGTAGAATATTGCGAGAAAATTGACAGCTACAATGTAGAGCAATTATCGGCAAAAATTCTGTTTGATTTGACGAGAAATACAGGATTTGAAGTATCGAAGGGGAAAATTGGCGAGTGCTGGATAAAATCCTGCTGTGAATGGCAGAATCGAATGGATGATGATATTTGTGGTCTTGATAGCAACAGATTACAGCTTAGTGATAAGATGAAACATATTTATAAAGGAACAAGTCTTGCAACGCAGTTTCAGAATATAGGTTTGGAGGTATTATGATAACAATTTTCAAGAATAAAAAGGATATTCCGCAGGAGATGGAGTATATCGAATTAAATGATATTTATTTTAATCAGAGTACCTCTTCTAAACTTGATGAAAAAGCTGGAAAAATAATAGAGATAATAGATGGTGCAAAGTTAATCAGCAAGTACAGAATACAGTCGAGATTTGATGAAATTATATTAGATATAGATAAGTTATCAGCCGGATGCAAGACTGTATTAAATGTACTATATAATCCTGACAAAGTATTTTGCTTAAAGGAATGTGGAAATAATGCATTAGAAGTATTATATGGTTTGGAATTAGGAAATGTTTATAGTGATTATGCATTAATTCCTTTTGATATGGATGAAGTAAATGTGCAGACTTCTTTTGGAAAAAAAGAAATCAGTGATTATGAAGACTTAAAGGAGTGGTGGAGTAGTGAAGAGTAACCCAATTGTGATGAATCATTTTTTTACGGTCCACACTTCATTTGTTGTGGATTTTAACTTTACAAATAATATTACAATATTAACTGGAGATTCGGGAACAGGAAAAACAGCATCGTTTTCGTTTATAAAAGAGTGTATGGCGTTGAATTCTGATATTATGTGTTTGAATTATTTGGATTATCAGAAAGACATTACTGCTATGATTAAATCTGCAGAAAGAAAGCTTATAGTGATTGATAATGCAGATGTACTTTTGGATGATGATATTAGAAAATATATTGCAGTAGATGATAGGAACCAGTATTTGATAATTGGAAGAAATCCAAAGAATCTGTTTACTACTAAAGAAAATTTATTTGAACTGGTGAGTGAGAAGCAAGGGGAACAGACCGTGTTTAAGATTGAAAGTTATCTGTAGTTTGTAATTGTAAAAAGATATAAGCGGTTAGATGGTTACAATTCACATCCAATGTCAATTAGTTAAGAGTGTTACAATGCATTTTGTAAAATTTTCAAAGATG
>CAYYZV010000225.1:0-3719 GCA_964476275.1 uncultured Roseburia sp. | reverse complement strand
TGTTCTTGCAAAAGCAAAAGAAGCAATTGCTGATAAGGTAACAGGAAATATCGTAAAAGAAATTTATGTACCTGGCAGGATTGTAAATATTGTTGTAAAATAAACACTCATTTTAAGCGTTGTGTTTAAGTGTGTAAAATAAAAAGAAACAGTGAGTTTTGAATGAAAAGAAACTCACTGTTTTATTTTTCAGATTTATTATTTAAAAGTTGATTGGATTCATGGATTTAAACATCAGCAAAACGTTTGCAAATAATCCAGATATCGTTTGGAAATCTTTAAATCACTATAAATATCGGCATATACTTTTGGTGAAACACTATCTACATAGTTTTCAGGAAACTCTTTTGTGATTCCGTGAGAGCGGGCTAAATCGGCAGCTTTGTTATAGGCAATAGCCGCCGTTTCTTCTGAAGAATAACTGCCGATTCGGTAATTGCCATTGATATGAATCATAACTTCGTAACATTTTATACCATTTTTTAAGTGTTCAAAAACACCATGATAATGGTTAATTACAATAATATTAGAGTAGCGGTAATCTGTGTCATCTCCATTTGCAAAGGTATAGTCCCTGCCGGCTACAGAATACGGCTTGATTCCGTAACGTCCTAAAATGGAATACTGCATACCATAGTCATTGACATATAGATGTCCCTGGCGTTTCAAAATACGATGGCTGGAATAATAGAAAAGATCGTCATTATCAAATTTCAATTCCAAATTAGGCGATAAAAAATAACTGAAATAACCTTTTCGCAGATAAATCGGGTTGTTAAAATACATTTGATTGTCACGAAAGTTTAATAAAACGATTGCTTTGTCAAATTTTAATATATAATAATGATCGTAAAAGTTGTGAATCGTAATTTCAGACTCGTTAAGAATTTGGTTTGCTTCTAAATAAGCCTGTGAAGCAAGTTCTTCAGTAGGAAAGCTTCCGAGACTGATGTGTTTGGTTTTATAAGTGAGACTGGCGCGATAGTAAAGGGTGCCGTCTTTCTTTTTTGCTAAAAAAACTCCAGGTAACATAAAGTAACTTCCGCCTTTTTTAAAAGTGTTACTATGCACATATGTGCTGTAAAATTATAGTACCATTTTACTGTCAGATATGCAAGAAAGGAGCATTACAAATATTTTCGTATTTTCAATCATTGACATGCTTTGTATGTTTTTATATAATGTACGAAATGGATTTTTAAGGAAATAAAAGAAAAAGAGGATAAAAGTATGGAATTAATGTATGCAAGTACAAGAGATGCGAATGAAAAAGTAACTGCTTCACAGGCCATTTTAAGAGGTTTGGCAAATGACAGTGGTTTATATGTGCCAACAGAAATACCGGCATTGGATATTCCAATGGAAGAATTGGCAAAAATGACTTATCAGGAAACCGCATATGCGGTTATGAGCCGTTTTTTCACAGATTTCACAGAAGAAGAATTAAAACACTGTATCAACTCTGCATATGACAGCAAGTTTGATACAGAAGAAATTGCTCCATTAGTAGAAGCAGATGGCGCATATTATTTAGAATTATTCCATGGTTCTACAATTGCATTTAAGGATATGGCACTTTCTATTCTGCCTCATCTTTTAACAACTTCTGCAAGAAAGAATCAGGTAAAAAATGATATTGTTATTTTAACAGCAACCTCTGGTGATACAGGAAAAGCTGCTTTAGCAGGTTTTGCAGATGTAGAAGGAACAAAGATTATTGTATTTTATCCGAAGAATGGTGTAAGTCCGATTCAGGAGAAACAGATGGTAACACAGAAAGGGGATAATACCTTTGTTGTAGGTATCCATGGTAATTTCGACCAGGCTCAGACAGGTGTGAAGAAAATGTTTGCAGATAGCGAGCTTGCAAAAGAAATGGAGGCAGCCGGATACCAGTTCTCTTCAGCAAATTCCATTAATATTGGTCGCTTGGTTCCACAGATTGTATATTATGTATATGCTTATGCGAAATTATATGCAAAAGGTGCAATTCAGAAAGATGAAGCGATGAATGTAGTAGTTCCAACCGGAAACTTCGGTAATATTTTAGCTGCATTTTATGCAAAGAATATGGGAGTTCCGATTGCAAAGCTTATCTGCGCATCAAATGAAAATAAAGTATTGTATGATTTCTTTGCAACAGGTACCTACGATAAGAACCGTGAGTTTATGCTTACTACATCACCTTCTATGGATATTTTGATTTCCAGCAATTTAGAACGTCTGATTTACCGTATTGCAGGAAATGATGCCGAAAAGAATGCACAGTTGATGCGTGCTTTAGCAGAAGAAGGTGTTTATGAGATTACACCGGAAATGAAAGCAAATCTTGCAGATTTCTATGGTAATTATGCAAGTGAAGAAGAAACAGCAGAAATTATCAAAGCATTATATGAAAAGACAGGTTATGTCATTGATACGCATACAGCAGTAGCAGCAAGCGTTTATCAGAAATATCAGAAGGAAAGCAGCGATACAGCAAAGACTGTAATTGCTTCTACAGCAAGTCCATTCAAGTTTACAAGAAGCGTTATGAATGCGATTGATGAAAAATATGATGCAATGGATGATTTTGCTTTAGTGGATGAATTAAGCAAAATTGGAAATGTAGCTGTTCCACAGGCAATTGAAGAAATCAGAAATGCAGAAATTCGTCACAACACAGTATGTGAAGTAGATGAAATGCCGGCAGTAGTAAAGAAGTTCTTGGGAATTTAAAAATAAAAAAATCGACTAGTTAATAAAAGCGCCTCAGGCAAATGCCTGAGGCGTTATATTTATGTATATAGATTAATTATTTATTTCAAAAATAAAATTAATTGTTCCAAATGGATAAATAATCGGCAGCATAGACATTGGTTCGTCAAACATAAGCAGTGGCTCAGTTCCAACTACTGGAGGCTCCAATGTTAATTCGATATCATCTGAATTCGATTCATTTACACAGAATAAACCATTATGTAAGTTAAGGAAATCCATAACAGAAGCTTCTACATATTCATCGAACTCTTCAAAGGTTTCGCCAACATAGCGGGATGCAAATTCAATACAGGTTTCTCTTGGCATATCAATATATAAGGTCATATTATATTTGCCATGAACTTTCTGTGAAACACAAAATTCTGTCGGATATTCAATAAGCTCTTCCCCTCTGAACGGTGTGTAGTCATCACCGATAAAACGAATTAAATTATTAAACAGAAGCGTACAGAATGTTGCTTTGAAATCAGAAATATGACGCCCGTCTCTGTCGCTCATGTATTTGTTTAATAAAAGGTCTACTTTTCTGCGAGATTCATCATAATAATCTAATTCGTTAATTTCGTTTTCTGAAATATAGTCAGCTACGAGACGTTCTAATTCATAGTTATCAATGATACCCATATCAATCAGTGCCTGACCTAAAGCTAAATAATCCGGAATCTGAAGAGCCAGTATTTCATCTACCTGTTCTTCCGAAAGAAGTCCTATTTCAACAGCTAACTCACCAAATCTGCGATTCTGGTGTGTCTGTAAAATGCGGATATGCTCTACCTCGCTGGCACTTAAATATCCTAAACTGATTGCAAGAGTACCAAAACGCAAACGTTTGCTTTTTTTCAGTTCCATTGCTTCAAGCAGTTGTTCTGTTGTAATTAATTCATGTGAAAGCAGAAAATTTCCGAAAAACTGTGCGTACATATATTATCTCCCTTCAAACCGTGAAGTAATTATAGCAC
>CAYYZV010000224.1:0-3758 GCA_964476275.1 uncultured Roseburia sp. | reverse complement strand
ACAACATAATTTACATTATGTTGTATTTTTATTTCAGCTGCAATGCTACTATTCTCTCAGCATACAAGCTTTAACTGTTCTATCTGTTTCAAATACGCCTCCCCTGTTGTTCTGATATAAATTCTTGTAGTTTCTATACTTCCATGCCCTAATACATCCGCCAGCTTTGCCAAATCCTGTTTTATCTCGTAAAAACACTGTGCAAATAGATGCCGCAGATTGTGTGGAAATACTTTTTCTTCTTTTACCTCTGCCAAATGACAAAGTGCCTTCATTTCCCGCCAGATATTACTTCGGTGCAATGCTTTACCTGTTTTCGTGCAGAAAATGCAGCCTCTTTGAATTTGATTCTGCTGGATATATTTTTTCAATTCGTCCTGCAATTTTTCCGGTATCAATATATTTCTGATTTTTCCTTTATTATGAATCACTACTTTTTTTCGATTGACACTTTCTACTGTGAAGTATTCCAGCTCACTGATACGAATACCGGTAGCACAAATTGTATTTAAAATCATAACCAGACGTTTGTTTCCATTTTTTCTTGCAGTATTTACCAAGCGTTTATATTCTTCCTTTGTCATAAACTGTTCCTCTGACGCAAATGTATTCCTTTGAATCCTGTATAGCTTCACTCTGACATCATACCAGCCCATGAATTCAAAAAAGCGGTTTATAGCGGTCAAAAAAGAATTAATACTGCTGACTTCATAGCCACCTTCTTTTAACAGCATATTTTTAAAATCCAAACTCAGATTCTTTGTAATTTCTCTTCCCGCTGCATATGTCTTCAATTTGCGTACATCACACAAATACTTTGTAACTGTGTTGGTACTCCGTTCTTCTTCTATTAAATGTTCTTGAAATTGTTTTAAGATTTCCTCGGTAATAATTCGTTCCATAATTTTTCCTTCCTAAATTTAAGTAATTTTTTCTTAAAATAACTCTTTCCAATATTTCTTGCTTTATGCATAAAAGCCAAATAATAAATCCAGCGCATAATTTAAGGAAGGGAATGACTTTTTTATAAGCCATACCCTTCCTTGCTAAACACGGTCATTTTTCATAAAATTTCTTACTCTCCGAATTATATATATTGTATTAAATCCGAATAATATTCTTTATTGTCTCTAATCAGCCATCTTTTTGTTCTCTTTGCTTCCTCAAGCGCTTCGACTGCTGCCTTAGTCTTTTCTGTTTCTCTTCGCTCAATCTTAACCATTCTTCTTCCTTTGTATTTCAATTTCTTCGAATTTATCTTTTACTTCACCTAATAACTGCGAGGATATTTTGTCCAGTTCCAATCTTAACTCCGCTCTTTCTGCACGCTCTTCTTCCGATAATTCATTCATCTTCACCAGTTCTTCATATCCATCACTATATTTTTTATATAATTTAAGTTTCGTTCATAATCTTTTTGTTTTTCAAACTTTTTTTCGCCTTATAGAGTTTCCTGTGCAAGCATAGAACTCTACAAGGCTCATTTTATCATATTGCATTTAAATAGTAAAATTAATTTTCTTATGTTTCATTTCAGCAATTAAATATAATGACAAAAGCATACAAAAACAGAGCATATCAAAAAGATATGCTCTATCTTAAAATCATATATTCTGAATTATGCTCAAACCTAAGACATCGGGAATTTCCCCACTCCATTTATATTAATCTGCCAATCTGAAACGTTCTACCTGCTGTTTGAGCATTTCTGCCTGAGAAGATAATTCCTCGCTTGTTGCAGAAGTTTCTTCTGCTGATGCGGAATTACTTTGTACTACACTTGCAATCTGTTCAATCCCTGCTTCTACCTGTTTCAGCATGTCTGCCTGTTCACGGGAAGTAGCACTTACCTGCTTCGTAATCTCTGCAAATTCTTTCATGGCAGCAAGAATACCATTGATCGACTGTACTGTTTTTTCTGTAATACGGCTTCCGTTATCAATTTCTTCCATACTTTTACCAATCAATTCTCTTGTATTTACAGCAGCCTGCGCACTGTCTGTTGCAAGCTTTCCAATCTGATCTGCAACTACTGCAAATCCTCTGCCTGCCTCTCCTGCTCTTGCAGCCTCAATGGATGCATTTAAAGCAAGCAGATTTGTCTGTGATGCAATATCCTCAATAGATGCAATAATATTTCGGATTTCTAAAGAAGTATCACTGATATTCTGCATTGCTGCTGTTAATTCAGAAAGCTCTTTCTGACTCTTTACTGCTTCATTTCCTGTTTCAAATGCTTTCTGATATGCCTCCTCTGCACCTTTTGCATTATTATCCGACATAGCGTTTACATCTATAATAGAAGCTGTTAATTCTTCTACTGCACCAGCCTGTTCAGTAGCTCCTTCTGCAAGTATCTGTGCACTATCTGCAAGCTGCGTTGAACCAAGTGCTACCTGATCAGCAGAATCATTAATCTGTTTTAATGTGGTATTCAGATTATCTCTGATAGTGTGAATAGATGTAAGGACTGGCGCGTAATCACCAATATACTGTTCCTGACACTTTGAATCAACGCTAAAGTTTCCCTCAGAAAGTTCTGCTAAAACATAGCCAATATCGTTCACAATTTCATTTACATTATGGCACATCGTATTCATAGATGCCGCAAGACTTCCAAGCTCATCCTGACTTGTGTATGTAATATTCGCATTTAAGCTGCCTTCTGCCATTTCTTTTGCTGCAGCTTCAAGCTCACTGATTGGTTTTGTCAGAATCTCTGTAATAATCTTTGCCAAATATATCGTAACAATAAGCGCAGCAATGCTAATCAAAACAGCAACAATCATAATAATTGCATCGATACGTTTTCCGATATGATAGGTAGAATCTGTAATCTGAGTCGTTGTTTCGTCCATAGCATTAAAATTATTCTGAACATTGGTCATCATCGGGCCAAAATCATTCATATACTTGCTCAGAGCTGCATCCTGATTACCTGCATTCTGTAAATCTACAATTTCATCATAATATGCAATTGCCTGCTGTACATACCCTAATGTCTCTTCAATGCGGCTGTCATCATCTTTGTATAATTCTTTTAAATCTACTAAATTTGTTTCTAATCTTTCCAAATAAGTTACTGCATCATTCTGAAATTTTTCAATTGTAGCCTGGTCATCTGTAAGCATAGATACTGCTACACATTTCACACTTCCCTGTACTGCCATACGTGAATCCAATGTATTCACTGAAAGCGGATATGCGTAATTATAAAAATCGTCAAACTGAATTCCCACATAGATTAAACCCACAACAAAAATAACTACAGTCGTTAAAAACATGGCAATGGTAATTCCAAAACTATTATACAATTTCTTATGAATATTCAAATCCTTTAATTTTTCTCTCATCTTATGTTCCTCCCAGAAGATATATATTCATATTTTAGCACTCTGTATACTACATGTCTAGCGAACTTTTCTTACTGTCCAAAATATATTTTCTGTGATTTTTAAAAAGAGCATATCGAAAATGATATGCTCTTTTCATATTAATACACTATTTCTTTGTAATATATCCCTGTGCTTTTAACAGCTCAGCGCAAAGCAATGCACCGCCTGCAGCACCACGGACTGTATTGTGAGATAATCCGATAAACTTCCAGTCATATACGCTGTCTTCACGGATACGTCCAACAGATACGCCCATACCATTTTCGTAATCTACATCAAGGCTAACCTGTGGTCTGTTGTCTTCTTCTAAATACTGAATAAACTGCTTTGGTGCACTTGGAAGTTCAAGTTCCTGTGGAGCAC
>CAYYZV010000223.1:0-3761 GCA_964476275.1 uncultured Roseburia sp. | reverse complement strand
ATAAGATCAAAGAAATGACAGCTGAAGCAGTTGCATTAGTTAAAGAAATCAGAGGCTAATTCATATCTGAACTTTCATAGGACAAACAATCACACCCTTGCATTTTTGCAAGGGTGTTTTTATTCAATATTTCGGAAAACCAGCTTTTTATATTCTCTCGGAGAAATGCCCAGAGAATATTTGGGCTGTAATGGAGGAGTAATTATGTCGAATACGATTATGACAAAATGTGGAGAAATCCGTGGAACAACTTGCCAGTGGGAAGGAGTAACTGCATACAAAGGAATCCGTTATGCTGCAGCAGGCAGATGGGAATATCCGACCATTGTTACACATTGGGATGGTGTGTATGATGCAACAGAATACGGAAACTGCAGTTATCAGCCAAGAGCCTTTTATAATGAAGAAGAGGTTGTTGAAAAGTTTTTTTATTACAATGAATTTCGAAAGGGTGCAACCTATACCTACGATGATGATTGCTTGTTTTTAAATATTTGGGTACCGGAAAATGCGACACCAGAAAGCGAACTGCCAGTTATTTTTTATATTCATGGCGGCGGTTATAAGGGCGGCTGTGCACATGAAAAGCATTTTGATGGTCCGGTTTGGCCGACAAAAGGTGTTATTGCCGTAACCTGTAATTATCGTCTTGGACCAATGGGATATATGTGTCTGCCTGAACTGGAAAAAGAAGCGGGACATACCGGAAATTATGGAATGTATGACCAGATTGCGGCTTTACAGTGGGTAAGAGATAATATCAGAGAGTTTGGCGGAAATCCGGAGGATATTACAATCTTTGGACAGAGTGCAGGCGCAATGAGTGTATTTAATCTCTGCATCAGCCCACTGACAGATGGTATGTTTGCAAAGGCTGCTATGAATAGTGGAGGCGGTACTCATAAGCTCATGAACAGCAATGCGACTACAAAAGACCGTTTTGAATTTTGGGAAAAAGTAATGGAAGAAACAGGCTGCAAAAATGTCGCAGATCTTCGTGCATTAGATGCAAAGATATTAGTTGAAACGTATATGAAATTAATGAAGTCCAGTCCGAAATATGGAATGATTGCATCACCTTGTATCGATGGTTTGGCGCTTACAATGTCAGGCTTGGATGCAGCAAATCAGGGTATACAAAAAGATATTCCGTACCTGATGGGCTCTACCAGTGAAGATGTGATGCCGGTGTTTATTGCTGATATGGCAAAAAAATGGTGTGTCAGACAGGATGAGCAGAAAAAACAGCCAAGCTACTGCTGGTTTTTTGACCGTCAGCTTCCGGGCGATGAAAACGGTGCATGGCATTCCAGTGAGCTTTGGTATTTCTTCGGTACCTTAAAGAATGGCTGGAGACCATTTACGGACCATGACTATAGACTAAGTGATGTGATGGCAACTGCTCTTTGTAATTTTGCAAAGAACGGAAATCCAAATGGCGGACGGTTATGCAATTGGAGACCAACGACTGTAAAACAACAGCAGATGATGATTTGGGGTGAAGGAAATCCACATATGGATAAACCAAGCCGGTTTCAATTGTGGAAAACGATGCTGACAAATAAGTCTGTTGGTGAATAATGACAAATAGGGTTCCTGTAGGACGGCTTTTACAGAAAAAGAGTGTGTCCTACAGGATTTTTTTGTGAAGACTTTGCATAGACTTTGCATAGATTTTACTTATATTTTACAAATGAACATCTTGTATGCAATATAATTGTCTTGTACATAGAAATAAAATATGATACTATAGTACTAAAAAGTGTAGTCTAATATTATATTAAAGGAGACAAAAGATGGGGTTATTTATCGAGAAGCTTAGTAAGAAAAGTGTTAAAGGAAAACTTGATATTATGTCAAGATTTTCGATTATAGCAATGGTTATCATGGGTATTGGCGCCGTCATAGGTGCATTGGAGCTGAATGCCCAGACAAAGGAATTGTCTGAAAACTGGATGGTTGCAAATAATATTATTAGTGAATTGGATTACTGGACTTCTGAGGTGCGTTTGAAGCAGTATGCACATTTGCTTGCAGATACACCGGCAGAGAAGAACCAGGCGGAAGGTGAACTGGAAACAGTTTTGAGTACCATTAACGGGTTGCTGACACAATATGAAGCAACAATTTCAAGTGAAACAGATCAGCAGTATTATGATCTGGCGTTGGAAGATTGGAATAATTATATGCATATTACAGGAGAGGATTTTTTTGCGTTAAGCCAGGCGAATGAGATAGATCAGGCGACAGCTATTCTGACAGGTGAGGGTTATGAATCGTTTTTATCTTTTCAAGAGCATTTTGATACTCTCTTAGAGTTCAATTTACAGGGAGCAGATGAAGCTGCTGTTCATGCAGAACGGGTATTTTATATTGTACTTGCATTGGTTGTATTTTTAACATTAACCTCAGCAATTGTTGGGGCTAGGATTGCAAAAACTACTACAGAAAGCATTACAAAACCAATCGAAGAATTGGTATATGTTGCAAATGAAATGACACAGGGTAACTTAAAAGTGCAGGTAAATCATAAATCAGAGGATGAACTGGGTGAATTAGCGGAATCTATGAGATTTACAGTTACAACACTGGGTGAATATGTAAATGAAATTTCAGATACATTAAATGAAATTGCACAGGGCGATTTGACAAAGAATTTCAATGATATCACAGATTTTAGAGGGGATTTTGCAACAATTAAAGAATCCTTTGTACGTATTTTAAAAGATTTCAATAGTACATTAGCGCAGATTCAGGAAACATCTGTACATGTAGACAGTGGTTCAGACGAGATTGCACATGCAGCAAATGAACTGGCAGGCGGTACTGGAGAGCAGGCAAGCGCAGTCGAAGAATTGACGGCAACAATTGCTACTGTCAGCAGTATGGCAGAAGATGCAGCAAGAGAAGCAGACAAATCTTATCAGAATATGATAAGTTCTGTTCGTGAAGCTGAGGCAGAAAGAGCCCACATGAATGAATTGCAGGATGAAATGACCCGCATTAAAGAGATTTCTACTGAAATCGAAGAAATTATTACAACGATTGAAGAAATTGCATCTCAGACAAGTCTCTTATCACTGAATGCTTCTATTGAAGCGGCAAGAGCAGGAGAAGCAGGACGAGGATTTGCGGTTGTAGCAGACCAGATTGGTAAATTGGCAACAGACAGTGCACAGGCAGCAGTGAATACGAGAACATTAATCGGAAAGACAATCGAAGAAATCGATAAAGGCAATAAGGTAACAAAGAGAACCGTAGAAGGATTTGAGCGCATTATTAAAGAATTAGCGACATTTGCAGAAACAGCTAAGATGAACAATGAGATTTCAACAGCTCAGGCACAGGCATTGGCACAGGTAGAAGAAGGAATCGAACAGATTTCTATGGTAACACAGGCGAATGCAGCAGCTTCAGAAGAATGTTCAGCAGTCAGCGAAGAACTTGCAGCAAGAGCAACGGAATTAGACGGATTAGTAAAATCTTTCACATTGTATACTGGCAGATAAAGAAAATAGAGTTATTAAAAGGGGAAGGGTATTCGTATCCTTCCCTAAAATTTTGCACAGAAAAGAATTCGGCTTTGTGAGATTCTTTCCTGTAGTGGAGTAAAAAATGGCTGCCGGTTGATACCGACAGCCATTAATAATATCATTGTTTAAATGTTAGGAACTAATGTAGAGAAAATTATCTCTGTACACGAGCGCCTGCTCCACCCATGATACCTTCAACTTCTTTCTTAGAAGCCATTGTTGTATCAC
>CAYYZV010000222.1:0-3788 GCA_964476275.1 uncultured Roseburia sp. | reverse complement strand
CCCGTATTTTATGAAAAGATACGTGATTTTGCAGAAAAGCTGAAGTCGGATAAAAATCTGGGGTATAAAGATGCCCTGCAGCGTCAATATGCGTCGTTGACACAGTATGTGGACGGCGGGCGATATTTTGAATTGTATCCCGAAGAAAAAATTAGAAGTTTCGGGAAAGTGGTTTATGAGAGTGATGAGTCACAGCCTTATGTGCGGGGGGAAAAGAAAATCGGACGAAATGATCCTTGCCCTTGCGGCAGTGGAAAGAAATACAAGCATTGCTGTATAAATAAGGGTTGATTTAAGTATAAATCAGAAGGTTAAGATGAGTGAAATAAAAATACCAGTAGAAGTGAAATTACATTTTTTAGGTGGAGCAAAAGAAGTTGGCGGGAGTGCAATTCTGATTGAATTGAACGGATATAGGTTATTATTAGATTGTGGAATAAGTAAAGAATATCCGCTGGCATCGATATATGCTACCGTCATGACAATTGATTTGACTAGGGGTTTGTTATATGACAGTATCAAGCTTATGAATAAAAATGTAAAAAACAAAAATGGCTAACAAGATAAAAGTAGCGAGTAAAAAATACTATTAATTTTTTACTCGTTATTTTTATCGAGAGCATGCGGAAAGGATAAAGTCTCTACAATCAGTTGTGCGATTTCCTTATTAGAAAAGGTGTCAGGGTTTTCCAGCCACCAGCCAAGTGCCGTAATCAATCCGCCGGCAACGAGGGAGATAGTGAAATCTAACTGAGGAGAAGGAGGGTAATGCTTTACATCGATAAGTATAAAGCGCAGTTCGCTTTCATATTGCTGCTGGAGACTGTTGAAAAAAAAAGACACCATGTTACTGTTTTTTAAATTATTTACAAGTTTTAGATTCTGCCGCATAAATTCAAAATATCCGGAAAGTATTTTTTCTGTGTATTCAATCGGATTATCTGTTATGGTGTTGAGAGAAACAGAATTTCTTGATTTTTTAATAATTTCAGAAATATAAAAATTAAAGTAATCGTATTTATCAGTAAAATATTTATAAAAAGTTGTCCTGCGAATCATGGCAGCATCACATAATTCGCTTATTGTAATATCTTCAAAAGTTTTTTTGGACATCAAATGTGTAAAGGCATTGTGTAAAGCAATGTGGGTTTTTATAATTCTTAAATCTGTCTTTTTTTCCATGAAAATCTCCTTGAAATAAATAACAATCAGAGTCGATGTGTTAGTTATCTTACACATCAAAAATCTTGACTTCTTGGCAAAATTCTATAGGTAAGCTAACATAATAAACAACAATTGTCAATTATTTTTGAAATGCGATAGTGGCAAAATGTTACTGGTCACGTGTGAGCAGTAGCAGCAAAATAGTTTTACAGGAGGGAAAAAATGGAACCAAAACAGAACCAGGGAAATGCTATGGAAAAAGTGGCGCAGTTTATTGTGGATAAGAGAAATCTCTTTTTTCTGCTTTATATTGCAGCTATGGTTTTCTGTATGTTTTCCATGAATTGGAAGCAGGTGGAAACGGATGTCACGGTTTACCTGAATGAGGAATCCGAAACGAGGCAGGGCATCGAAACGATGAATGAATATTTTAAAACTTTTTCATCTGCCCGTATCATGATTTCGAATGTCACATATGATGAAGCAGAAGCATTGTATGATGAAATCGTAGAGGTGGAAGGAGTTACGATGGTAGACTTTAGTAATACCGAGGAGTGTTACAAAGATGCCTATGCACTGCTGTCCGTTACCTTTGATGGGGAGGATTTGGATGCGAATACTTTATCATCTTTGGCCACAATTAAAGAAATATTAACAGGGTATGACTATGTAGTAGATACTACAATCGGTTATGACCAGGTGGAAGATTTGGCAAATCAGATGGTTGGCATTATGGGATATGCCATTGTGATTATTATTATTGCCTTGGTTCTTACTTCTACGGCATATGCAGAAGTACCTGTACTTCTTACAACCTTTGGTGCAGCCGCACTTATGGGTATGGGAACCAACTTTATATTTGGTAAAATCAGTTATATTTCCGATTCAGTAGCTGTATTATTGCAGCTGGCAATGGGAATTGATTATGCAATTATTTTGGCACATCGTTTCAGTGCGGAACGTGAACTGCTTCCGGCAAGAGAAGCATGTATTAAAGCATTGTCAAAAGCAATTCCTGAAATTTCAGCATCATCACTCACTACAATTGGTGGTCTGCTGGCACTTTCTTTTATGGATTTTTCAATCGGCGCGGATATGGCAATGGTACTGATTAAGGGTGTGCTTTTAAGTTTATTAAGCGTATTTACCTTAATGCCGGGACTTCTGATGCTCTTTTCAAAATGGATTGATAAGACAAAGCATAAAAAGCTTCTGCCGGATGTGTCGGCCATTGGACGCATCTGTGTCAAATTAAGATGGGTGATTACTCCGATTTTTGTCGTGATGCTGATTGGAGCATTTTATTTATCAAATAATTGTCCATTTACTTATTCCATAAATGGCTTAAGACGTGACAATATGAACGAAAGACAGGAGGCATTTTTCAAAATCAATGACGTATTCGGCACCAGTAATATGGTTGCCATTTTAGTGCCGACCGGAGATTATGAAGCAGAAGCCCGCATTTTAAAAGAGATAGAAGCATGTGAAGGTGTAAAATCCACAATGGGTCTTGCAAATACGGAGCTGATGGACGGATATATGCTGACGGATTCCTTAAATGCAAGAGAACTTTCAGAGGTGTTAGGCTTAGAATATGATATGGCAGAAATGCTTTATATGATGTATGCAATGGAAGATGAGCAGTACGGCAAACTTATGAATATGGACACTTATAGTGTGCCGATGTTTGATTTGTTCTGCTATCTGAAAGACATGATGGAAACCAGTGGCATAGAGCTGGAAGGCGATATGGCTGAGATGACAGAAATGCTGGATATGCTTGACATGGCAAAAGAGCAGCTTCAGACGGAAGAATACAGCCGTATGGTTGTTTACTTGAATACTTCGGAGGAAAGCGAAGAAACCTTTGCGTTTTTGGAAAAAGTACATACGATTGCGGATAAATATTATGATGAACCTGTATATGTAATCGGAAACTCAACAAGCAGCAGAGACCTGTCTTCTACCTTTGCAACCGATAATTTAATTATTACAATTTTATCCATTGTGTTTGTTATGGTTGTATTGTTGTTTACTTTCAAATCGGCAGGGCTTCCGGTTCTTCTGGTTATTGTCATTCAGGGAAGCATCTGGATGAATTTCTCTTTCCCTACGATTACCGGTGTGCCGTTGTATTTCTTGGGATATTTGATTGTAAATGCAATTCAGATGGGTGCGAATATCGATTATGCAATTGTTCTTTCCAGCCACTTTAAAGAATTGAAAGAACATATGCCGGCAAAAGAGGCAGTTGCGATTGCTCTGAATAAGGCATTCCCTACTGTAATGACATCCGGAACGATTCTGGCGGCGACTGGTTTCTTATTAGGCATTATCAGTACAGAGCCTACGAATGCAATCATGGGTGAGTGTATCGGACGAGGCACGGTAATTTCCATGATTCTTGTATTATTGGTACTGCCATGTATTCTTGTAATTGGTGATAAGATTATCGAACGCACCAGTTTTGAAATGAAGGGTGTGCCTGTATCTGAGCATGAAGAAATAGGTACGATGCACGTAAAAGGCCGTATGCATGGATATGTGGAGGGCGTGATTGATGGTGAAGTCGATGCAGTTGTTCGCGGAAGAGTACATGCGGCGATTGTATCGGATGGTTT
>CAYYZV010000221.1:0-3803 GCA_964476275.1 uncultured Roseburia sp. | reverse complement strand
TAATACATCTTCCAATGTAAGTGGTTCAAAATACAACTTATCTGAAGTATCGTAGTCTGTAGAAACTGTTTCAGGGTTACAGTTTACGATAATTGTCTCAAAGCCCAATTTCTTTAATGCCATAGCTGCATGTACACAGCAGTAGTCAAATTCGATACCCTGACCGATACGGTTTGGACCGCCTCCTAAGATCATAACCTTCTGTCTGTCTTCAGAAACCGGATTTTTATCCTGCGCATTATAAGTTGAATAATAGTATGCGCTGTTTTCTGTACCGGAAACATGTACACCTTCCCACGCTTCTTCTACACCAAGTTCAATTCTGTGATTACGGATATCTTCTTCCGGAATATTTAATAACTGACTTAAATATTTATCTGCAAAACCATTTTTCTTAGCAGAAATAAGAGCTTCATCACTTGGCATTTCGCCTTTACCTGCCAGTAATGCTTCCTCTTCCTCTACTAATTCTTTCATCTGTTCGATAAAGTATGCTTTTACCTTTGTAATCTCATGAATTTCTTCCACAGTAGCACCTTTACGAAGTGCTTCATACATAAGGAAATGTCTTTCACTGGATGGAGTAATAAGTTTGCTTAACAACTCTTCTTTTGTTAATTTATCAAAATCCTTTGCATGACCTAAACCGTAACGACCGATTTCAAGACTTCGGATGGCTTTCTGGAATGCTTCTTTATAAGTCTTACCGATACTCATTACTTCCCCTACGGCACGCATCTGAGTACCTAACTTATCTTCTACGCCTTTGAACTTTTCAAATGCCCAACGCGCAAACTTAATTACGATATAATCTCCATCCGGTACATATTTATCCAATGTTCCGTATTTGCCGCATGGAATGTCTTTTAAGGTAAGACCTGCTGCAAGCATAGCAGATACTAAAGCAATCGGGAAACCGGTAGCTTTAGACGCTAATGCAGAAGAACGGGATGTTCTTGGGTTAATTTCGATAACGATATCTCTGTCTGTCTTCGGATCGTGTGCCCACTGTACGTTTGTACCACCGATAACCTGTACCGAATCTACAATCTTATGTGATTTCTCTTCCAAACGTTTCTGCACTTCTTTTGGAATAGTAATCATCGGAGCTGCACAGAAAGAGTCACCTGTATGTACACCCAGCGGATCAATGTTTTCAATGAAACATACGGTAATCATATTACCTTCTGCATCTCGAACAACTTCTAACTCTAATTCTTCCCATCCTAAGATAGATTCTTCTACTAATACCTGTCCAACAAGGGAAGCCTGTAATCCACGTGCACATACTGTCTTTAATTCTTCTTTATTATAAACCAAACCGCCGCCGGCTCCACCCATAGTGTAAGCCGGACGAAGAACAACCGGATAACCTAATTTATCTGCAATTGCAAGTGCTTCTTCTACTGAATAAGCAACCTCGCTGCGGGCCATTTCGATACCGAGTGAATCCATTGTCTTCTTAAACTCGATACGGTCTTCTCCTCGCTCAATGGCATCAAGCTGTACGCCAATAACCTGTACATTATATTTTTCAAGAACGCCTGCCTCTGCTAATTCTGAACAAAGGTTAAGTCCTGACTGTCCGCCAAGATTTGGCAATAATGCATCCGGGCGCTCCTTTGCAATAATCTGCTCTAAACGTTCTACATTTAAAGGCTCGATGTATGTCACATCTGCTGTCTCTGGGTCTGTCATGATTGTCGCTGGATTAGAATTTACAAGCACAATTTCATAACCCAATTTCTTAAGTGCTTTACAAGCCTGTGTTCCTGAGTAGTCAAACTCACAAGCCTGTCCAATAACGATTGGACCGGATCCAATAATCAGCACTTTATTGATGTCTGTTCTTTTTGGCATATCTGCTGTCCTCCTGAATCTATATTAACTATATTCTTTTCGCCTACTTTTATTGTATGCGCTTTTCGAATATTTGTCTAGCAAAACCCAAAATCTGATGGCTGTTTGAAAATAACCTAAATCTTCCACATTATATACTAACATCCCGATTTGCGCTAGTCCCTTTTTACAGATTTTATAAAAAAAATTGTAACTATTCAGAGCCAAGGCAATTCGAAGAATTTTCGAGCTTGGCTCTGAATAGTTACACTTAATTTACACACCCATATCCGGCAATTTTGCAAGTGCCTTCTGAATTTCTTCTTCTGTTGGAATATAATCACCCATCACACCATCATTAAATTTCTGGTATGCATACATATCGAAGTATCCTGTTCCTGTCAAACCAAATACAATATTCTTTGCTTCTCCAGTCTCTTTGCACTTCATTGCTTCGTCAATTGCAACTTTAATTGCATGACTGCTTTCCGGTGCAGGTAAAATACCTTCTACTCTTGCAAATTCCTGTGCAGCTGCAAATACTTCTGTCTGCTCTACACTTCTTGCTTCCATCAAGCCCTGATCATAAATTTCAGATACAACAGAACTCATTCCATGGTAACGTAAACCGCCTGCATGGCTGGAAGATGGCATGAATCCGCTTCCTAAAGTATACATTTTCTGCAATGGACATACTTTTCCGGTATCGCAGTAATCATATGCATATTTACCTCTTGTTAAGGATGGACATGATTTAGGTTCTACGGCAATAATCTGATAATCAGCTTCACCACGGACCATTTCACCAACGAATGGAGAAATCAAACCGCCAAGGTTCGAACCGCCGCCGGCGCATCCGATAATGATGTCTGCTTTTACACCATATTTATCTAAAGCTGCTTTTGTCTCTAAACCGATAATCGACTGATGTAATAATACCTGTGATAAAACAGAACCTAATACATAACGATAGCCTTCCTGATTTGTAGCTGCTTCTACTGCTTCTGAAATCGCACATCCTAAGCTTCCTGTTGTTCCAGGGAACTCTTCGTTAATCTTACGTCCTACTTCTGTAAGCATAGATGGAGAAGGTGTTACCTGCGCACCATAAGTTCTCATTACTTCACGACGGAAAGGCTTCTGTTCATAAGAACATTTTACCATGTATACCTGACAGTCCAAATCAAAGTAAGAACATGCCATGGAAAGGGCTGTTCCCCACTGTCCTGCTCCTGTTTCTGTAGTTACACCCTTTAAACCTTCCTGTTTTGCATAGTAAGCCTGCGCAATAGCTGAATTTAATTTATGGCTTCCTGAGGTATTATTACCTTCGAATTTATAATAAATATGTGCCGGTGTACCAAGTTTTTTCTCTAAACAATAAGCACGAACCAATGGTGCCGGACGGTACATTTTATAAAAATCAATGATTTCCTGCGGAATATCTATGTATGCAGTTGTATCATCTAACTCCTGCTTTGCCAATTCACGGCAAAATACTTCCGATAATTCATCTACTGTAACCGGCTGCAATGTCTTTGGATTTAAAAGTGGTGCCGGTTTTTTCTTCATATCGGCGCGAACATTGTACCACTGCTTCGGCATCTCACTCTCTTCCAGATAAATTTTGTAAGGGATTTCTTTGTTTGTCATATTGTTATCCTCTCTTTCCTGTTCTCCTCGTTCACAATACCTTAATCACGCACTAGTTAATACTTTAACACATATATTATTTTCTGTAAATTAAAAAACTCCTATCCTACCAATACCTTGATAGGACAGGAGTATAAATCTACTTCTGCGGTGCCACCTAACTTCATCCCTTTCGGATGCTCTTTGTCACGTACTAACATACATGCTCTGCTGTAACGTGCAGTCCACGTCTTCCCTACTCTAAAAATGCTGCTTTCATTTCAGGTCGCCCTCCAAGAACCATTCACCAATCTTCCCATTACCGCAATCCC
>CAYYZV010000220.1:0-3814 GCA_964476275.1 uncultured Roseburia sp. | reverse complement strand
GCTGAATAAAATGGCACAATAGCAGATGCTGTCTGCAGTCTTGCATTTCCTTTTTCCAGTATTATGAGAATGCCACAAAAGACAGTGCTTAAGAAATTTTCTTTGATTTCTTAAGCACTGTCTTATTCGTGCACCTTTTAAACCTTTGAGCCTCTTGCAAAGGCTTTCAGCTTTGTATAAACTTTTCCGTGAACACTATCTGCCGGAAATTCGCCATGCTCGTTCTTTTCGCCAGCAGGATAATTCATAAGAAGTTCAATTCCTTCATTAATATTGGTAATAGGATAAATGTGAAAAACGCCTTCTTTCACAGCATCTACAACCTCATCTTTTAATACGAGTTCCTTCACATTCGAAATCGGAATAATCACACCCTGTTTTCCTGTGAGGCCTCGTTTTTTACACAAATCAAAAAATCCTTCAATTTTATATGTAACACCTCCAATTGCCTGAATCTCTCCCTTTTGGTTCACTGATCCTGTTACAGCCAAGTCCTGTCGGATTGGCAATTCTGCAAGAGAAGAAATAATACAGTAAAGCTCTGTGCTGGAAGCACTGTCTCCATCAATCCCATTATAGTTCTGTTCAAAGCAGACACGACAGGATAAAGACATCGGAAACTGCTGCGCATAGGTCTGACCTAAAAATCCCGTAATGATCTGTACTCCTTTGTCATGTGTTTGTCCGCTCATGCGGGCTTCTTTTTCAATATTTACAATACCGGATTTTCCAACATAAGTTGTGGCTGTAATACGGGTCGGAGTACCAAAAGCATAACTCCCCATATCCAATACAGCAAGTCCATTGATCTGCCCGATTTCTTCACCATCTGTATCAATCATAATTACTTCTTCCTCCAGCATCTCATTCAGTTTTTCTTCGTAAAGCTTCATTCGCTGCTCTTTTTCATAAATCGCCTTACGAATATAATCTGCTGTTATAATAGAAGCATTTTCAATCTGTGCCCAAGTATACGCTTCCCCTAAAATTTCTGATAAATAATTAAAACGTGTAGATAATTTATCCTGCCGAGAAACAGAGCGGGAAGAATATTCAATGATAGCACAGACTGCACTGACATCAAACTCTAAGGTACGCTCCCGTTCTACAAAACTTTTAATAAATTGTGCTATTTTGAGCATATTTTCATTTGTTCGAGGCATTTCATAATCAAAATCAGCTCGAATTTTGAAAAATTTATCAAACTCTTCATCAAATTCACTTAATAGTTCATAATAATGCTCACTTCCAACCATAATAACCTTAAGCTGGGCAGGAATTGGCTCCGGCTTTAATGTGGGAGCTGTTGTAGTATTGTGCAGCTCTCTAATAGAATCCATATTGATTTCCTTTGTTTTTATAACACGTCGAAGTGCCTCCCATGCATGTGGTGTTGATAAAATATCATGTGCCTGCACAATAAGATACCCACCATTTGCCTGATGAAACAACCCACCCTTAATCTTCATAAAGTCAGTTGTCAAATTTCCAAATTCACTGTCATATTCTGTCTCACCCATTAAATTACTGTAGGTAGGATTAAACGTAACCACCACCGGAGCACCCCTGGTTTCAGAATGGTCAACAATCAGGTTGACACCATATTTTAAAATGATATTTTCCTCCGGCTTCTTATTTAACATTGGCAATAATGCAGAAAGTGTATCTTCTTCCTCATCTTCATCATCGAGAAATTGTTCCAAATTATCCAATACATCTTTCTGAACCGCTGTAATATAAGAAACGGCACGTTCATTGGTCTTATATGTCTCTAAAATATCTTCCACATAGTGACCAATCGCAAACATTCCTACTTTGTGATCCAATTCATCGATGTGATTATCACATTCCTTTTCCACATTATGTATTTCCCGCATGAAAAAATCTGCTTTTTCCTGCATGATTTGCGATTTTTTCTCGATCATATTTTTATCTTCTTCTGATAAATCATCGTAGGTATCTTCTTTCACAGGCTTGCCATCAATAAGTGGAATAAGCGAAACTCCCGACTTTGTACTTTTTACCTGAAAATCATATTCCTCTGCCACTTCGCTCATTTCATCAATAAGCGCATTTTGCTGTTTCTCAAAATTATGTATAATCGCAAGCTTTTGTTCCTCGTAATCTTCCGTACAGAAAGCCTTTTTCAACTCCTTCTGAAACAATGTAACCAGTTCATCCATATCCTCTTTAAAAAGTTTTCCAACGCCTGCTTCAAAGGAGAGGGCAAGCGGTTTTTTCGGATTTTGAAAATTATAAACATAGCACCAATCTGACGGAACCGGCTCTTTCGCCGCCAGCTTCTCTGTACTGCACTGGGCATACGTGGTCTTTCCCGTTCCAGAAGGACCTGACATATAAATATTATAACCTTTCATCTTAACCGCCAAACCAAAATCAAAAGCCTTTACCGCCCGGTCCTGACCAATAATTCCCTCCAAAGGCTCTAATTCTGCCGTTGTCCGAAATGTAAAATCACTTGGAAAACAACTATTTTTCAGTTGAGTATAATCTAATTCGTATGCTTTTTTCATAAAACTCTCCATTCCGTCACCATTGAGTTGGCGACACAAATAAGTAATACTGTTTGTTCCAGCTTGGACTTGTAAAATATAGGCTCTATATTATTATACCACTACTAGGAGTGATGGTAAATTAGTATTAAGTTGGGCGAAAAATGATGGTAAATAATGTTATGATGTCGGGGTCAAAAGAGTTTGTAAAAACATCTAGACCTTCCATGATAATACCTTGAAAATTTTACACATATCTATGTTAATAGATATCTTTTTCATAACAAAAATTTCACTTCTCTATATCTTATTGAATTCATTTCACAAACATCAACCCTGATTTGTTCGCTAATTCTTCCGGATTATCATATCCATACTCCTCTATTACATCTGGAAAATCAATATCATACCATTTTGTATTTTGCTTAGAGACTCTTTCGATTCTACTATCCATTCCACACCCAATATGCAATACAATCGCATTCGGATTGCGTTTAACTTCCTGTTCCAGCCATTCATCGTAAATAGCAGAACGCATAGCCATATAGTATGCTAACCATTTGGATTTTGATTTACCCTTGAGTTCAAAGCTTCTGTTATCTTCAAACCGCTATCATATTTAAATCTTAATGGTGTCCCCCATTATGCCTGTTACCATGTTCACTTTCGTGCTGATTATTAGAATGAGTATGCTTTTCTATTATATTGCATCCATCAACTCCACAATTGTGGTATGCATGTCCATCGTCTTCATGATGCCCTAAATAAATCTCTCCGTCATGCCCATGGCTTTCTATCTCCTCACAACCTTCTATCTGACATATGCTATATTCATTACTATTTTTATCCTGCAGCAAACCTACACTACCACATAATCCTAGTGTTGCAACTAATCCAAGTATTACTTTTTTCATTTTCGTTTTCTCTCCATATTCGTCATACCTCTCCTACTATTCGCAACAGAAAATTCAAATTTTCCAACTTCTATAAAATTAAACATTATACAATTGTAAACTTCCACTTACAGCAACAAGAACTATCTGTAATATCTGGATAACAGCCTACACACTCACAGACAAATCTTTCGTCGATAACTTTTGCAAATTCGCTATATTCTATAATGCCGACAGATTTACATGGATGAAAGGGCATTCCCTTTCTTTCCCTTGCTCTTTGTACCCTGCAATTCACGGAAGTATAGGTAAGTGTGTTTCCGTCAATCTCAATTTTATCTTCGTTGATATCCGAGTTTTTGTTTAATGGACTGAAACCAGACCCCATCTGTAACCGGACAAGGTATT
>CAYYZV010000219.1:0-3827 GCA_964476275.1 uncultured Roseburia sp. | reverse complement strand
TTCTTAAAAATGACATATTCTCCATTGCCTCGTAAGGCAGATATTGGCGAGGTGGACCCATTTAATGAAAAATTCTCTGCATTTGTATTTAAAATTCAGGCAAACATGAATAAGGCTCACAGAGACCGTATTGCATTTATGCGTATTTGTTCCGGTAAATTCGAAGCTGGCATGGAAGTTATTCATGTGCAGGGCGGCAATAAAAAAATTAAACTGTCCCAGCCGCAGCAGATGATGGCACAGGAACGCCATATTGTAGAAGAGGCTTATGCAGGCGATATTATCGGTGTATTCGATCCGGGTATTTTCTCCATTGGTGATACGATTACGAATGCAAAGCCATTCAAATTTGAAGGTATTCCAACTTTCGCACCGGAACACTTTGCAAGAGTGCGTCAGGTAGATACTATGAAACGTAAGCAGTTCATGAAAGGTATGCAGCAGATTGCACAAGAAGGTGCGATTCAGATTTTCCAGGAATACAACATGGGTATGGAAGAAGTTATCGTAGGTGTAGTAGGTGTGCTTCAGTTTGATGTATTAAAATATCGTATTGAAAACGAATACAATGTAGAAATCCGTATGGAAAATCTTCCATATGAGCATATCCGCTGGATTGAAAACGAAGATGTAAACATGGACAGACTTGTTGGAACATCTGACATGAAGAAAATTCAGGACTTAAAAGGCCGCCCGCTCTTATTATTTGTAAATTCATGGAGCGTGGGTATGGTATTGGATCGAAATGAAGGGCTCAGATTAAGCGAGTTCGGTAGAGAATAAGGACGAGAGAAAGTGAGTGGAGTATAGGACATTTGGAAATTCGCACAGATTCTCGTCAGGGAAAATAAATTTCAGGAGGAAAATAGTATGGCAGTAGTAAAAATTACAAACGACAATTTTGAACAGGAAGTATTAGCATGTGACATTCCGGTTATTATGGATTTCTGGGCAACATGGTGCGGACCTTGTAAAATGCAGGCTCCAATCTTTGAGGCGCTGGCAGAAGAATTAGAAGGAAAGGTAAAATTTGGCAAGGTAGATGTAGATGAAGAGTCAGCTTTGGCATTAAAATATGGTATTATGAGCATTCCTACACTTGTAGTAATGAATAAAGGCGAATTTCAGAATAAGGTGATTGGATTACAGGATAGAGAAGGTATTTTGGCGCTGTTAAATATGTAGCTATTTCGTTCAGTAAATGTTTTAATGTGATACCGAATGAAGAGTATCATAATAAAACGACGGATTTTGGTTCTTATTTTTAATTGTTTTGTGAGAAAGAATGTGGTATATTGATATCACATTCTTTTATCATTTTATTGGGAAAATTGAGGAATTTTTCTGTATTTACAAAGCAGAAGTGTATTGGGAGCGCTGCTGCTTGTTCTTAGAAAGTTACTGTTGTCGGAAATAGTGCGAACAGTAATTCTTGTATTGATTTCCACATGAATATTTAGAAAAATAGGGTTGACAAGAAAACAAAAGTATATTACTATTAGAACATGAAGACGAACAAATGTTCACGAACATAAATTCGTAATGGAGGGGAATATGGCAAAAGAAGATAAATTAAAAGCGCTGGATGCAGCGATTTCACAGATTGAGAAGCAGTATGGTAAAGGTTCTATTATGAAACTGGGAGATAATGCCGCACAGATGAATGTAGAGACGATTCCTACAGGCGCATTAAGCTTAGATATTGCATTAGGACTAGGAGGGCTTCCAAAGGGACGTATTATTGAGATCTATGGACCGGAATCCAGTGGTAAGACTACTGTAGCACTTCATGCTGTAGCAGAAGTACAGCGCAGAGGCGGTATTGCAGGCTTTATTGATGCGGAACATGCCTTAGATCCTGCTTACGCTAAGAATATTGGTGTAGATATTGATAATTTATACATTTCACAGCCTGATTGCGGAGAACAGGCATTAGAGATTACAGAGACCATGGTTCGTTCCGGAGCAGTGGACATTGTAATCGTAGACTCTGTTGCAGCATTGGTTCCGAAAGCAGAAATTGATGGCGACATGGGAGATTCTCATGTTGGTTTGCAGGCACGTTTAATGAGCCAGGCACTTAGAAAATTGACAGCAGTCATCAGCAAATCAAATTGTATCGTCATTTTTATTAACCAGCTTCGTGAAAAGGTTGGTATTATGTTTGGTAATCCGGAGACTACAACAGGCGGCCGCGCGTTGAAGTTCTATTCATCTGTTCGTATGGATGTCAGAAGAATTGAGTCTTTAAAGCAAGGCGGAGAAGTAATTGGTAACCGTACCCGAGTAAAGATCGTTAAGAATAAAGTAGCACCACCATTTAAGGAAGCAGAGTTTGATATTATGTTTGGTCAGGGTATTTCAAGAGAAGGAGATATTCTTGATTTGGCGGCTGAAGTAGGTGTTGTTAATAAGTCCGGTGCTTGGTATGCATACAATGGAGATAAAATTGGTCAGGGCAGGGAGAATGCTAAGAACTATTTCAGAGAGAACCCGCATATTTGTGAGGAAGTAGAAGCAAAGGTTCGTGATTTCTTCCGTTTAGATGGTGCAGAAGCAGAAGAAGAGTCAGAAGAATTAACGTAACTATTTAATAGGTCCGTGCATTTACTGCACAGACCGTGAGAAAGTGATTCTGGGGTACAAAATTCCATTGCCAAAGGCAATTTTAAATGGATTTTTGCATTGTAACTGGAAAGCACTGAACAGTTACGAATTAACAGAGGAATAGGTTTAGGTACATGGATTATCAAGTGGTGTCGGTTCTTCCACAGGATAAGAAGAAGGTAAAGATTTGTCTGGATAATGGGGAATCATTTGTCTTATATAAAGGGGAGGCTGCAAAGCTTTCCCTTTTTGAAAAAGAAATACTGGAAGAGTCGAAATATCAGGAAATCATAAAAGAAGTTCTTGGAAAAAGAGCAGTCAAGCGAGCGATGCATTTATTAGAACAGCAGGAGCGTACAGAAAAGCAGTTAAGAGATAAATTACAGCAAAATGGGTATCCGCAGTCTTGTGTGGAACAGGCATTGGAATATGTCAAATCTTATCATTATGTAGACGATTATCGTTATGCAGCAGTTTATATTCGATATCATCAGGAGAAAGAAAGCCGGCAGAAGCTGACACAGAAGCTTATGACCAGGGGAATTAGCAGAGAATTGATAGAACGTGCAATGGAAGAGGAGTTTGAAGCGGATGAGAAAAAACAAATTTTAGAGCTTCTAAAAAAAAGGAATTTTAATGCAGAAACAGCAGATGAGTCTGAATACAGAAAAACGGCACAGTTTTTAACGAGAAAAGGTTTTAAACCAAGAGATGTTTTGGCGGTAATGCATGCAAAAGAAGAATTTTAAAGAAAAGATTTGGTACAATATGTTGTATTTTTTTGCATTTTGTGTTCAATATTATGCATTTTGAATAGTAATTTACTTGACATAGAACTTAAAATAGAATAAAATCTATATGTTGTTATTTATGACAGACAATTTGCCTAATTATATGTTATATGTACAATGAAAATTTCATAAAAGGAGGTGCTCCTGTTATGCTGACGACAATAATTGTCACTGTAGTAGCTATTCTCATTACAGCAGTGATTACTTATTTTGCAACAACTACTTATCATAAGAATGTAGCTGTGGCTAAAATTGGTAGTGCAGAAGAGAAAGCCAGGGGAATTATTGATGAAGCTGTGAAGACTGCTGAGACGAAGAAGCGCGAAGCGATGCTTGAAGCGAAAGAAGAATCTATTCGTGTAAAAAACGAGATCGATAAAGAAGTAAAAGAGCGCAGAGCTGAACTCCAGCGCAGTGAACGCAGAATCG
>CAYYZV010000218.1:0-3869 GCA_964476275.1 uncultured Roseburia sp. | reverse complement strand
TTGACGCGGGCTGACTATTCTAAAGAGCGAACTTCACGGATTCAGGATATATATAAGTATCGCACGCGCGCATTTACTTTACTATACTATCCTTTACTTTACTACTATTTTTTCTTTGGTTCTTTCTTTTTTACAATGCTAGGAGTTTATACGCATTCTCTCTGAGAGAATGGCAATTTACTACGAGCAAATAAAACGTTTTAGACATAAACACCGCCTTATTTAGGCAACTTTACAATTCTGGCATTCTGTTGTAAAATAGCATTGAAAAAGGCGGAAACCTTAACCGCTCCGCCTCTTTCTTTGGTTGGCTGAATACTCGAACTATTCAGCCTTTTCTTTTTCTGTTCTAATCCCAATCAATCGCATCATGTGAAACTGTTCCATGTTCTGCGATGCTTTTATTTGCTCTCTCAATTGCTTCTATCTCGTCAGCCATTGGAATATCTTCTGGAATAAATTTAATAACAACCTTGTAAAGTGTTTCTAAATCATCATCTGGTACTAATTCTATTAAACTTTTTAACATCTCCTTGCTCATGTCTATATCCTCCTAAATTCTTTTATATGCCTGCCCTCTTGGAAGTACATCTTTTACAATTATTCTTTCGCTATCCATCGAAAATAAAACCCGCAAATTTCCAACTCGTAATCGATAATCATTTTTATATCCTTGAAGCTTTTTAATATCTCCATCCGGTAATTTTTCTATTGCTGTTCTTAAACGTTGCTTTGTTGGCTTATCTTGCTCTTGTATATGTTTTACTGCTTCTTTTTCGTACTCTATCCGCATCTTTAGCATCTCCTTTCTAAATATTATCAAGATAACTTCTCTTAACACTATTTATTATAGTATATGTGCATTATTTCATATATTTTTCCATGCTTTGCAATTCTTTTTCTACCGCCTCTTTTATAAATGCTCCCATACTTTTTATACCTAGCTTTTCCATGCGTTCACGTGTTCCAGCCGGAAAAACAACATTAATTCTGTCATTCCGCTTTTCGTATTCTCTCGTTGCTTTTCTTTGTGACTCCGATGTCTTTAACTCTGCCATACATTCACCCCACTTTCAAGATATAAGTGATATATAATATTGTATCATATGTGCAATATAAAATCAAATATCTGTGCAATATATCTATATGTGCATTAATTAATAAAATTATACATTTTATATGTGCATTAAAATCACTGACAATATTTGTAGTTATCATGTTTTTATCTGCAATAACTACAAACCCCAATCTGATTTTAATTGATTTAATAACTTCATCTGCTCTGATGTATCTTGATTCGGATTTGCATCTGGATAAAATTTTTTAGACAGCACGCGATAAAACTGTTTTAATATTTCTTTGTCATTATCTGCGTAGTTATTAGAAAATAAATCATGGTAACTACTTCTATTATTCGATGAATTTCCAGTGTAGTTATTATAATATTTTTCGTAATAACTACGAGATTCCTTTCTTTGCTGGAATTCTCTCTTTATCTTTTCCAAGTATTCCGGATTTTTAAACTCTCCAAATACATCATAACATTTATCATATTCACTACTATTTACCCCATACTTTTCGCCAAATTGAACTTTTCTAGCTGCATATATTGTAGTTACTTTTTCATGTTCTTGATGTGTGATAAATTCTTCTGTTTTGGAAAATTCCGCTTGTATTTGTTCTCTTAATGGCTTTATTTTATCTTCTACAAGTTCATATATATCATCTATACTCTCGTTTAGTTCCTCTGCTACTTTACAAATTTTGCTATCAGCCCAATCATAAAAATTAAAAGAATCTGTAGCAAGGTCGTAATAATTAACCGTACATAAAACATACTGCTTCTTTTTAACTTTCCCATTCTCTCTATAACTATGATGTATGCTTATTCTGTAAGCTTTTTTGATAGGTCTTTCAAATCTTTCTTCACTATAATGATAAGAATAGTGGCTCATATCTTCCCCGCCTATAGTCCATTGATAGTAATTTGATATAATTTCTTTGGGATAGCCATATTTATTCGACTTCTTTGTCTCTATTTCTTGAATCACACAAAACAACTTTATTTCCTCCATGTAGTTACTATTTTTGTAAATTTACGTAAATAGATAGAGTGGCTTTTACCACCCTATCTATTTAAATATTTACCAATCCCATTTGAGCGGACTTGGATCCGGATTAGAAAATAATAAACTTTCTATCACTATGTCGGTATATTTTCGTAACTCTGTAAAGTATTCAAGCATATCCATGGTACAAGGCGGCTCGAACCCGTTTTCCTGTTTGTAAATTTCCTTTGCAATTTCCAAATTGTAAATCATACCGAGCCGAGAAAGAATCTCATGATATACGCTTTTCCGACTCATTTCCATATTTCGCATTAAACGCTTGATTTTGGCATCGTTCTCCTTAAACCAACTAGAAACGCGTGGGATTGGCGTATCACTTGAAGTTCTCCGCTGCGCCAGCTTCGACGGTTCAATTTGTTCAATTTGAGGTTGCGCCTGTTTTATAGCTTGTTCCATCTCGTGGAAGCGTTCTATGTACATTATCGTAAATTCAATACCTTTTTCGCCTTGAAATTTGTGTGCTAAAAATTCACACCCTTTTCTAGTACATTTATAACATGGCATTTCTTTATTTTGACTATTTATATAGGACGATTTTAGAAAAAATTCGCTCGGCGCCAAATGGTGCCGTCCTAATATATCAAGTACACCATCAATGTGCTTTCCTTTTTCTGTTCGCCCCTCTAACTTTCTTAAAATGCTTTTATGGCTCATTCCCATCATTTCTGCAATTTCTAAAGTTGTCATCATCTGTGTATTATTTTCTTTATCTGATGTAAAAATTTCATTACTGTACATATACCGTACCTCCTTATAAATTTTTACTTAAAATAAAAAGAACCACCAAAGACCGATTGAAAAATCAGTCTCTAGCGGTTCACGACTTCCGTACTATATACATAGTTTGTATGACCTGCTTACATATGTAAAGTGTTGCATACGTGATTTTTAGTTATTTTTCATTCTTCTGTATATTCCATTATATCCCCAGGCTGACAATTCAATATTTCGCAAACTTTTTGAATTGTTCGTGTATCTGTGTGCCCGGTTCCCTCTTTCATCTTTGCAACTATTCCCGGCGAAATTCCACTGTCGCGGAGAAATTGCCATTTCTTTCCTTTTGATTCTAAAAGCAAACCCAACTTTCTAAAACTTATCTTTAGTGGTTCAGCTTTATTATTTGCCATTATAATCACCTCGCTTCGTACTATATATAGTACCATTATATCAACAGCAAAGCACATTGATAATTGAATAAAGGCTTTACACTATGGTATAATATCACCAACGAAAGGCGGTGGTGGAAAGTGAGCGAATATATGACTGGAAAAGAAATTGTAAACCTTATTAACGCACTTGAAAAAGAGGGAATGTCAGCCGAAAAGATTATTGAAATAATCAAATATGTTGAAACAGCAGATCCAAAAGACCCAAGCAACAACAAATAAACCATAGCAACTAAATAAATCATACCTAAGGTGTAAAGTCTTTATTGAATTATCAAGGCTTTGCACCTTTTTAATTTGTCAATAAATAAATCACATGGAGGTAATACACATGACATATAAAACCATCAAAGATGCTTTCGGAAAAGTGAAATACTGGTACATCAGCGAAAACGAATTTGTTTTCAATTACACAAATTATGAAAGAGATGAATATACCAGCAGATGCTACCGTTTGGAAGATTCCAAATCTTTAAAAGCTGATTGTGATGGAAAACTTGTTAAAAGAAGAATTTCAGCAAAAGAATATTTGGAACTTTTGGAAAAATGTAAAGCAGAATGTGCAGAACCGGAA
>CAYYZV010000217.1:0-3873 GCA_964476275.1 uncultured Roseburia sp. | reverse complement strand
AAAAGCAGAAAAGAAAAGGCAGGTGAATAGGCATGCTGGCTTTAACAAGAAAAAAGGGTGAATCTCTTGTTGTAAATAATAATATTGAAATTACGGTTTTAGAAATTCGTGGGGACCAGATTAAAATTGGCATTCAGGCGCCAAAAGAAGTGCCTATTTATCGAAAAGAAGTTTATTTGCAGATTCAGAAAGAGAATGAAGAAGCAATTGAAATTGACGGATTGGAAGCATTAAATAATCTGTTAAATTAAAGGCAGGGAATGGCATATGGAAGAGAACTATTTACTGATTATGATTCAGAGCCTGAAAAAGAAAATTCAGGTTCTTGACTGCATTATAGAGGCAAATGACAGACAGAAGGCTGCATTGGAGAATCCGGGATTAGATCCGGATGATTTTGATAAAATTGTAGAAGAAAAAGCAAAGTATATTGAACATTTGGATTTGCTGGATCAGGGATTTGATAAGCTTTTTTCAAGGGTAAAAGAAATGCTGAATAGTAATAAAGAAGCTTATAAAAATGAGATTCGGGAAATGCAGACTTTGATTACAACGGTAACAGAAAAGAGTAATAAAATTCAGGTTCAGGAAGCAAGAAATAAGGACCTGATGACACAGAAATTTACGAAGATACGAAAACAGGCCAGAGATGTCAGAGCCAGTCAGCAGGCGGTGAATCAGTATTATAAGAATATGAAAAAAATTAATTTTATTGATCCGCAGTTTATGGACAATAAGAAATAAAAAGAGGGCTGCTATCAAAGAACAGACTTTGGTAGCAGTTTTTTCATTCATTTATAACTTTTTATTTATTTTACAATTAGGACAGCAAAGATGAAACAGACAATAATATTTTTTAAAGGAATTTACGATACATTAGACCTCTTTACAGATGAATTGGCAAAAGTTTTTGCAGAATGGGGATATGAAGTCTTTGTTTATGATGCAAGAATAGAGGAAATAAGCAAAGGTTTGCTTATTAGAATGTTAGAAGAAAAGCAGGGGAAATATGCGGTAATAACCTTCAATAATTTGGGTTACAATTTGGAAATAGAAGGCAGTAATGTATGGGAACGGTTTGATGTGCCATATATTGATATTTTAATGGATCATCCATTTCATTTTGAAAAGACACTACGGAATATGCCGGATACAGCAATTATATTATGTACAGACCGCAATCATGTAAAATATATCCGACGGCATCATAAAAATATTCATCAGACGGATTTTCTGCCTCATGCGGGGATTGAACTGGGAAAGAAACATAAGCCGATAAAAGAAAGAAAAATAGATGTGCTCTACGCGGGAGCACTTCCGATTTATACGGTAAGCAAAATGATACCGGATTTAAAGGATATGTATGGTATCAGCACAAGGGACGTGATGCAGGAGGTATTGCGCGAGCTGGTGGCGCATCCGGATAAGACAACGGAGCAGGCAATTGAGGAGTATGTACAGGCAGTACTTCCAGCCGGAGAGCGATTAGAGGATGAGAAACTGCGTGATATTATCGTGCATATGCGTTTTTTGGACTCTTATGCGACATCCTTCTTTCGGGAGCAGGCCGTTCGTATTCTGGTAGAAAGCGGTATTTCAGTGACTGCTTATGGTGTGGGCTGGGATCAGTGTGAATGGAGTAATAACCCGGATTTGAAATATGGCGGAAAGGTTCTGGCACCGGAAATTTTGCCGCTTATGAATGATTCTAAAATAGTATTGAATACGATGACATGGTTTAAAGCGGGAGCACATGATCGGATTTTTAATGGAATGCTCGCAGGTGCAGGTGTGGTTACAGATGATTCCACGTATTTGCAGCGGGAATGCATGGATGGAAAAGAATTGGTTATGTTTAAAAGAAATGAGATTGGGGTATTGCCAGACCGAATTTATGATTTATTTGGTCATATGGATAAACTGCAGGAGATGGCAGATTGTGGATATTCTTTTGCAAAAGAAAGACATACGTGGAAAAATCGGGCGGAATATATTGTGGAATGCTATTTATAATGATTGGAGAATGTTTATGCATGTATTAATGTATCGCTGGAAGGCATATAATTATCGAGATGTGGAAGAAACGTTCAAATTATTAGGACATACTGTGGATAATTTGGAACAAAAATTGGGAAATTATGATATAGATCCGGCTTTTGAACAGGTTCTGAAAGAACGGCTCATACAGGTGCATTATGATATGGTGTTTACCGTAAATTATTTTGCTGTAATTTCGAATATCTGTCAGGAACTTCGAATACCATATGTGTCATGGACTTGTGATAATCCACTGATTAGTATGTATCATCAATCCGTATTTCATGATTGCAATTATATTTTTACCTTTGATAAAACGAATTATCTGGAATTTAAAGCAATGGGAGTAAAGCATATCTGGTATCTGCCGCTGGCGGTTGATACAGAACGTGTTGATGCCATGATAGAAGGTGAGATACAGATAGACGGAATTGATAAAAGAGCTTATTCCGGAGATGTGGCATTTGTAGGAAGCCTTTATGAAAGAAATTCCTATGATAAATTAAAAACTACATTACCGGAATATTTGCAGGGATATTTTGATGCGGTAATGGAGGCACAATTAAATATTAGTGGTGCCAATATCATAGAGCCAATGCTGACTACGCATATATTAGAACAGCTGCAGCAGTATTTTAAGCTGGAAAAGTCGTCAGAGGAATCTTTTTCGGATTTGGGACTAATTTTTCAGACTACTGTATTGGGTTTTAAAATCGCAGAAATACAGCGCAGAAGAGCGTTGATTGAATTATCTAAATACTTTAATGTAAATGTATACAGCAATAGTGATATCAGTGATTTGGTGCGGGTGCGTTATATGGGCTCTGTGGATTATTGGAGTGAAATGCCGAAGGTATTTCGGGAATCTAAGATTAATTTAAATTTTACAATTCCGAATATTAAAAGCGGCATACCGCTTCGAATTTGGGATGTGCTTGGTGCAAAAGGATTTTTGATGACAAATTATCAGGCGGAGATTCCTCTTTATTTTAAAGAAGGAGAGGATTTGGTATGCTTTGACGGCATAGAAGATTTGCGGGAAAAAGTACATTATTATTTGGTGCATGAAGAAGAACGGAGACAGATTGCGGAAAATGGGTATCAGAAGGTCAAGAAATACCATAACTACATCAGTCGTATTACAGAGATGCTGCGGATAATAGATGAAAATAGAAAATAAATATAAAACTGCGACAAAATAGATTTTGCCGCAGTTTTTTAGTTAACAATATTGATCTAACATCATTCCGGAATAAATGGAAGTGATATAAGGTGTTGCGAAATTGTGTCCTGGATTCTTGTAAGCCACTACAAGCTTATTGACGTAATTCATTGGGTCAATAAAGGCATTTGTAGTTCTTTCGTTCAAATCGTCCTTAAAATCGTTTAAAATAGCAAAGGTTTCGGCTGCATCCGGTGCGCTGACAGCATCTGTTAATAAATTGCGGTCGATAGAGAGACGAGAATTCGGCTCAATATTAATGCCGATGGTTTCTAATTCATTATGATAAATTCTGGCAACACCCCCGATATCCCGAATCAGCTTGCTGGAATTGCGGGACTCGCTGTGTGCGTGGGCTAAGTCGATAATATTATTATAAGCATTAGCCAGGCGCTGTACATTGTCTGCAATTGCATCTGCATTTGCCTTAAAGCCAACCTGAACAGAATCGTTTGCTGCATTGATATCATGTAAGGTAATATCAAAGATCTTATCTACTGTAAAGGTATTAGAATAGGAAGAGTGTTCCACACCATTTAATAAGAAAGAAGAACTTTTTGCTTCTTTTTCTATTTGATCAATACCTAATATATTCATTGCTTTGGCAGAAGGGG
>CAYYZV010000216.1:0-3879 GCA_964476275.1 uncultured Roseburia sp. | reverse complement strand
TAGCTTCCGCCTTTTACATTTGCAAGGATTGCCGGATCGATATACTGATCTTTATCGTAACCAGGAACATCGTTTGGAGAAGCACATACTTCACGCATTACTCCATCGATTTCTTTTTCTGTAATTGCGATAACATCCATACAAGAAACCATTGTAAGGCTCATCTTACCAGTTGGGTTATAATCACCGGATAATACGTCTAACTGTGCACCTAAAGCATTGCCCATAGCAACAGGACTTACGGTATACTGGAAGGTCAAACCATCAACGTATGGCTCTAACTTATCTAATAACCATGGATTACATACAACACATGTAGCGATTACCTTGCCGCCTTTTGCGTGCATTGCTTCTGAAATCTCTTTAATCTTATCTACATCATGCAGCGTAGTGATTGCAACCTTTTCACCTGTCTTCTTCTGGCTCTTATTTGCTTCACGTGCATCAAATAATCCATTATCCACCATTTCGATAACCGGCATTGCATACTGGTAGAATACCATACCATTGCTCTTTGGCCATACATGCAAGTAAGCATAATCTGCTTCTTCCAAAGTATCCACTACTGTGTAGCCTTTTGCTTCAAATAAACCTGCAATCTGATTCTTTAAGCCGCCGTCACCGCCTGCAACACCTGCACCCATTGACTGTGCAATTGCAGCACCCGGATCATCTCCTACAAAGCACTGAATATATACTTTCTTTCCTCTTTCCATTGGAAGTACATTGCCATGGTTCTTTGCAAGAACTACTTCCTTCTGGTTTGCTGCATAAGCTGCTTTCTTCGCATTTTCAAAATTCTCTTCACGAACCTTATCTGCATGGTCCGGATCCAGATACGGATTGTCCACACGGCCTACCTGGAATAAACTTAATAAACGATTGTAGTTTGCACGATCCAGATCTTCTTTTGGCAGCCAACCTTCTTCTACTGCTTTTACAATGTTTTCCGAATCAGAATTACCGCCGATTACGTCTGTTCCGGCAGAAATTGCTTTTGCGTAACGCTGTGGAATTGTTAAATCCTCAACACCGTAAATCTGAACTGTAGTAATACCGGAGTCAGAGTTTACATATCCGTTAAAGCCCATTCCGTCACGAGCTAAATCTGTGATTAATTCCTTGCTATAGGTAGAACCAACTTCTTCTGTAGAAGTTAATTTTCCTCTATAATACTGTGGTTTGCTTCGTCCGTCTGTTCCCACACGGGAATAGTCAGGCATAATTGCAGATGCTTTCATATCAAATGCAGCCTGGAATGGCGGCAAGTGATATTTTTCCATAGAACCTTCTGTCGGATATAATCTCCACTGTCCAATCGGCATATGTGGCTCAAATCCGTTTTCAGCAGGACCATCACCCGGGAAGTGTTTTACTGTTAAAACAATAGACCCTTCCTTCAAGCCATCTTCACCATTCTGATAACCGCGAACTAATTCCTTAATGATACCGGATGTAACATCTGTACATTCGCCATAAGTACCGCTGTTACGTGGCCAGCGCGGATCTGTTGCAATATCTACCTGTGGTCCGTACATAATTTCCTGTCCGGCAGCTTTCATCATCTTGCGATCGGTATCTGCCATGTTATAAATCAGGTCAAAATTGCCATCACCCATAACTGCTGCACCGATTCCTAAAAAGTCCGGATAACCAATATTAATTGGATTCGTATGCATAGAATAAGGAATTGCAACGCCGCCCTGACATGCTTCGTATTCCAAATACTGAGTACCGATATTATGATACAATGCACTCATTCCTGCTTCCGCACGCATGTCACCACGATATACACCTGCTGTAAGCTTTCTCTCTAAAATATCTGAATCATCACAGCGCATTGATACTCCCGGTAAAATAGACTTTGGTTCCGGTTCTGTTGGGTCGAAACGTTTAAAAATCTTAGACGGAATGATATTACCATTTTCATCCTTTGCTTCTTCACGGGTCATAACCATTGGTGTATTCCATAAAGTATTTAATATCAGACCTGCCTGCTGATCTAAACGAAGATGTGCAACCATATCCTTTGCACGGGTTTCGTGATCCAATCTCCAGTCTTTATATGGATCTAACTTACCTGTGTTGTCCATATCCTTGAAAAATAAACCATCCTTCACAATTACCCCACATGTTGTGACACCGATGGTTGGTCCGTTTTCATTCTCAAATAAAACCGGCTCCAGATAAAAATCGTTAATCTTGTCCCCTTCTTCCAATTCATAAGGTGCAGGAATATAGCCATCTTTCATCGCCTTAATCTCTGCAAAATTCAATTCTCTTTTTTTCATTTTGAATCTCCTTCTCCTTTTTAAAAAATGTGCCTTCGGCACATTTGCGCCGAGCGCGGCCGCTTGCGGCAAACTTCTTCTTCGCGCGAGTACGCATCCTGCCGGAGGCTTTTCTTTCATTATGAAAGAAATACCTTGCGCGGGTGTGGCGCAATGTCTTATTATAATAATAAGACACTGTGTCGCACACATCAAGAGTCAAAACACTTCAAAATGTCGCAAAACGCAGTACTTTTGGACTACACTACTAACAAACTAAAGGAAGATACCATTCATGAAAAAACAAACTGAAACTACGGAAGCTACAAGAACTCATATTTTAAATGCTTTTTGGGAATTATACAAAGAAATGCCTTTTGAAAAAATATCCGTAAATGCGGTTGCTGCAAAAGCAAATATCCATCGCAGCACCTTCTACCGTTACTTTACAGATATTCAAAATGTATTGGAAGAATTAGAAAATGATCTGATAGAAACTATTAATACCGATGGCCTTTATAATCTATCTAACATAATGGGCTCTCTCAACAAGACTCTTTCAGATGGATTATTAGAAAAAGGCGATGAACTTGTTTCTGCACTTCTTATGCAGTATTCAGAAAAGATTTACTATCTTACAAGTGCCCGCGGAGATATGCATTTCAAAGACAAACTTTATAACTGCCTTCGAAAACAAACAGAAGAGGTAGTTCAAATTCCACGCGATACAATGGAATTTGATTACCTCTCCACACTCATTTTTACAATTATACTAACAAACTCAAACTACTGCTATGAACACAGAAACGAATGCAATCCAAAAGAAATCTCTGCTTTATCCCGTATTGCGGTCAAAAGCTGTGTTGATAAATTAAACAGTTTACAATAACCCAACTTCTTTTTTTGCCATTCTGTCAACCAGCTCATTCCCCTCTATATCGGTATGGGCTTTGACATGGTAAAAATGAACCTTAATCTTTTTGTTTAATTCATCAAAACGCGCTACATATGCTTTTGCTATCGGTTTTTCTGCCTTCCAGCGTTTTTCCGTCGTTGTGGCCCAGTGGCCGATGCCGTTATAATCATAAAAGATCACGATATGTTCCGCTCCAAGTTCAATCGCTTTTTCGATTGCAGCCAATGAACCGAACACTTCGCCCGGAATCTGGCGGGATACTACATACTCTTCTTCGCAGCCATTTCCACTGACATAAACATCTTCGCCATTTACATGCACAATTCCGCCATATCCATATACCGCTTTTCCATTATAATTTCCATTATAAGAACCATCTACAAAAGCATAATTTTTCGGCATAACCGGCGGCAGGACATCTGTATTTAAATGGTCTTCTTTAAAATAAGTTTCCGGTTCAAAAGTCTTTGGATCAATTGCCGGTTCCTTTTTAGCTTTTGCAGCGGTACGCCGTGCACCATACGTCCCTTTTCCGCCTTTTTCTAACCATGCAAGCGCTTCTTCTTCACTCATAAATCCCTTAAATACAGGTCCTTCAAAACCATCTGTCTGTGCTTTGCACTCTGGCCATGTATGAAATACTCCTGTTTGTCTTCCTTTTAAAACTGCGTATACTTTAAATTTTCCCATTTT
>CAYYZV010000215.1:0-3923 GCA_964476275.1 uncultured Roseburia sp. | reverse complement strand
CACCACTTTAGAAAGGAGATAAGCATTATGAGGGTATATATACATATAGAGCATGAGAGAAAAAAAATTTTGGAGGAGGTAAGTAATTATGAAATTAGAAAGAAACGTAAATGCTATTATTGAGATAGCTTTTGAAAGTGGACTTATCAATAAAGAAACTTATGAAGAAATAAAGAAAAAATATAAATAAGTATAAGGGGTACTCCGGAATTATCCGGAGTACCGGAAAGGATAGAATTATGGAAGCAAAGAAAAGAGCAGTAATTTATGCAAGGGTCAGTTCAGAAAAAGAAATGCAGCTGAGTGCTTTTGAAAACCAGTTACAGTGGTATGACGATATAGAAATGAAAATGGGGGAAGAATATCAGTTTGTTGGAAGATATACCGATAAAGGTGTAACAGGTACAGCAGCAAAGAAAAGACCTGATTTTATGAGAATGATAGAAGATGCAAAAACAGGTAAGTTTGATATTATTTTAACAAGAGAAGTATCAAGATTTGCAAGAAATACAGTGGAAAGTCTGACGTATACAAGAGAACTGGCTAAATATAATGTTGAGGTATTTTTTATCAATGATGGAATACACAGTATGAAACCGGAAGATGCTATGAAATTACAGTTAATGAGTATGATTGCAGAGGAAGAAAGCCGTAGGGACAGTGAACGTGCGAAAGCCGGACTTTATGTTGCCAGACAAAATGAAACGTCGGTATGGGGGAATGGCAATATCATGGGCTATGACAGACCGGATGGGCGAAAAGGAGATTTTGTAATAAATGAAGAACAGGCAGAAACTGTTATTATGATTAAGAATTTCTATCTTTATGAAGATATGAGTTTAAACGATATAAAAATAAAATTGGAGCAGTTAGGAAGAAAAACAGCCACGGGTTCAAAACGATGGTATGCAAGTACGATTTCAAGAATATTAGAAAATCCTTTCTATGCGGGCAAGCAGCGTTTGTGTCAGCAGTACTCAAATAATTACTTGGAACAAAAACGTATGAAAAATAAAAAGGAAAACATCATTTATAAAGATACACATATGCCGACATTGTTTACTTGGGAAGAATATGAGGCTATTTTGAAAAAGAAGGCATTGAATGTTATGATTTCAAATAAAGGTGAAGTAGGAAGGAAACCGGAAAAATATTTTTGGTCAAAGAAGTTATTGTGTAAATGCGGTTCGACATATTCAGGTTATCCATGGAGAGATGGGTACTGTGGATTCCGTTGTGCGAATCAAAGAGTCAATAAGTCTAAAAAAGCCAGAGAGAAGCTTGGATTAAGTACGGAGCATTCTTGTGATTTGTGTTCTGTACCAGAGTGGAAGCTGGAGCTGATGGCAACGAAGATATTAAAACGAGTGTGGTCAAATCATGGGGAAGATATTGAAAAAGCATTTCTTATTATACAAGAATGTTTTAAAGTGGGCAGTTCGGTTGATGATGCAGAGATTGAAGCAATTCATCAACAGATGTCGAAATATAATACCCGTATTGAAAATTTAAAGGAAATGAGATTAGATGGAGAAATAAGTAAGGAAGAGTATCGAATCAGATTAAGTGAATTTAATGAAAATTTAAAACACTTGGAACAACAGCGTAAGAAACTGATGCAACAGATGGGAAGTGAATTTGATGTTGAAAAACAGCTGAAAAATATTCATTCTGCATTAAATGAGATGATCGATTTTAGTAAGCCGGTACTTGATAGAAAAGTATTGGATAAGTTTATCGATTTGGTATATCATCAAGCAGATTATGATTATAAATGGTTTTTAAAATTAGGAGAACAGGAAGATGTCTTAATACCGGAGGAGTATCAAATTAAAATGGTAAAAAAGAATAGTTTTGTTCCGACTATCATTATAAAAGACAAACGCAAGAAACTTTTTGATATGTCAATTGATTTTGAAGAAGCTAAGGCATACAGAAAAGCAAATGGCAGCTATATGAGGCAGACAGCTTGGGATGATTTACATATGGAAGTATACGCGTAAGATAGAGGGTGCTGATTTTTCAGCACCCTTTTATATTATTAAGACAGTTTGTGATTTTTGTGTACTTATTGAAAGTATAAATTTTTTTTTGATAAGATATGGTTAGATATATATAGTAGAAGTTCTGACAATTGCCAATTGCCAAAAACTTTAAGGTTTTGTTGGGATTGCAATTAAAAATTGAATGAGATAACAGTTTCAAAGGAGATAAACTTATAAGAGGGTATTATAAAAATAAAGAAAAACAGGTGGGATATTTATGTCAAATGAAATATATACAATAGAACAATTAAAATTTCTATTATATCCGGTCTTGCAGAATTTTGGTGTAAAACGAGCCATATTATTTGGTTCATATGGTAAAGGGATAGCTCATAAAGACAGTGATATTGACTTAGTAGTAGACAGCAATTTGCGTGGATTAAAGTTTGTCGGCTTGCTGGAAGCAGTTCGAAGTGTGCTTGACAAAGAAATTGATTTGTTTGATGTAACGCATATAGAGAAACATTCTGAAATCGAAGAAGAAATAAAGAAAACGGGAGTAGTGTTCTATGAGAAATGATGTCATTTCTAATAAGATAAATTAGACATATTATTTTAGCAAGGATAGAAACATAGCAATAAAAATGATTAAAAAAGGTAAATTGTCTTTGGAAGAAATCGCAGAATATGTATCAGCTTTATCAATGGAAGAAGTGAAAGAATTGGAAACAGAGGTGTTACAGTTAGCCTAACCAATCAAGAATTAATATTAGAATAACAGTAAAAAGGCATAAGGGACAATAGAAATATAATCCGTGTGCCTTTTGGTGAAGAAAAGTTAAAATAGTAATAAAGATTGCTATCAACAACAAATAAGTTGTCCTAATTTTATGTGATTTAGTATAACAAATATAGTAACTTGAAACTATGAACTTCCATTTCAACTGGAAATAGTTGAGATGGGAGTTTTTGTGTGGAAGGCTTTTTTAGGTTTTAGAAGTTGAAAATAATAGTCTGTTTTGATAAGATACAGTTAAATATATTATTTTGATAAATGATATGTTGATAGAAGAAGTAATAAACGAGGGTCTAATTATGTGTGATGTAAAGAAGTTTAGTAAAATATATAAAGATATTGCAGCACTTCAGCCAGAAGATACGCTTCAGTTAGTATTAGAGGCAGAAACGGAAGAAGAAAAAAGCTTTTATGAGATGGTAGGAGATTTCCTTTTACAGATGAAGCAACGAGAGGTAATTGAAAGGAATTTGTTTTAGTGAAAAAATATGTCATTATAGCAGGTGTAAATGGAGCTGGAAAGTCAACTCTATATCAGTCGAATGAGGCACTAAAAAATATGCCAAGAATAAATACAGACGAGATAGTAAAGGGATTGGGTGATTGGAAGAATCCTGCGGATGTTTTCAAAGCAGGAAAAATAGCAGTTAAAAAGATGAATGAATATTTGACAAGTGGAATATCATTTAATCAAGAGACAACACTTTGTGGGAAAACGATAGTTAGAAATATATTAAAGGCAAAAGAGCAAGGGTATATAATAGAACTGCATTATGTAGGAGTAGATTCTCTACAGATAGCAAAAGAACGTGTGAAATATAGGGTAGAACATGGTGGACATGGTATACCGGAAAAAGATATTGAAAAACGTTATATAGAAACTTTTAAGCAGCTTAATGTTATTTTGGATAAATGCGATTTGGCGGCATTCTATGATAATACAGAAAGTTTTAGGAGATTTGCTATTTGTCGAAATGGAGAGTTGATTAGAATTTCGCATAAAGTTCCAAAATGGTTTTTGAACGTGAAAGTAGGAGAGAAAATGAAAGATTGAGATTGCTATACTTAGGTGGCTGCCGCGCAGGCTGCTATCAACAATGGAGGCAAATAGAAGATAACCGCAAATACATGTATTTCACAAC
>CAYYZV010000214.1:0-3932 GCA_964476275.1 uncultured Roseburia sp. | reverse complement strand
CCACGCAGCTGATTATCAATTCGTCTGGATTCATGACGCTCTGTACCGATAATCTTAAGACCACCGGCTGCCTTTGCTTCTTCATCCAGCTTAATATCCGTACCACGTCCTGCCATGTTTGTCGCAATTGTAACGGCACCTGTCTGGCCGGCTGCTGCTACGATTTCCGCTTCCATTTCATGGAACTTCGCATTCAATACGGTATGCGGAATCCCTGCTCTTTTGAGCATCGTGCTTAAAAGCTCAGAAGTATCAATATTAATGGTACCAACCAAAACCGGCTGTCCCTTATCATGCGCTTCTTTTACAGACTGTACAACTGCAAAATATTTTTCCTTCTTTGTCTTATATACAACGTCATTTAAGTCTTTTCTCTGAACCGGTCTGTTTGTCGGAATCTCAATAACGTCCATTCCGTAAATATCACGGAATTCTTCTTCTTCTGTTAAAGCAGTACCTGTCATGCCTGCCTTCTTTTCAAATTTATTAAAGAAGTTCTGGAAGGTAATCGTAGCAAGTGTTTTGCTTTCACGTTTTACCTTTACATGTTCTTTTGCTTCAATCGCCTGATGTAAGCCATCTGAATAACGGCGTCCCGGCATGATACGTCCCGTAAATTCATCTACGATCATAACCTGATCGTCTTTTACCACGTAATCCTGATCTTTGAACATTAAATTGTGTGCTCTTAATGCCAGAATAACATTGTGCTGGATCTCAAGGTTTTCTGCATCCGCAAGGTTTTCAATCTTGAAGAAATTCTCAACCTTTTTTACACCCTCCTGTGTAAGCGTAACAACCTTATCCTTTTCGTTTACGATAAAGTCTCCGGTTTCTTCCTGCTCTACACCCATGATGACATCCATTTTTGAAATTTCTGCCACATCTTCACCACGCTTCATCTGACGTGCAAGAATATCACAGGCTTCATAAAGCTTGGTAGATTTGCCGCTCTGACCTGAAATAATAAGCGGTGTTCTTGCCTCATCGATTAAGACCGAGTCAACCTCATCGATGATAGCAAAATGCAGTCCACGCTGAACCAACTGTTCTTTGTAAATTACCATGTTGTCACGAAGGTAGTCGAAACCTAATTCGTTATTGGTAATATAAGTAATATCACAATTATATGCCTGACGGCGCTCGTCATTGTTCATTGAGTTTAAAACAACACCTACTTTTAACCCTAAGAACTCATGCACCTGTCCCATCCACTCTGCATCTCGTTTTGCAAGGTAATCATTGACCGTTACGATGCACACACCTTTACCTTCTAAGGCATTTAGGTATGCAGGCAGAGTAGAAACTAAGGTCTTACCTTCACCGGTACGCATTTCTGCAATACGTCCCTGATGCAAAATAATACCACCAATAATCTGTACACGGTAATGCTCCATACCAAGTACACGTCTGGCTGCTTCACGAACTGTTGCAAATGCCTCTACCATAAGATCGTCTAAAGTTTCACCCTTTGCAAGTCTCTCTTTATATTCTTTGGTCTTAGCTTTTAACTCTTCGTCTGAAAGTGCCATCATTTGTTCGCGCAAAGCTTCTACTTTGTCAACGATTGGATAGATGCGCTTTAACTCACGTTCACTATGTGTTCCAAATAATTTTGTTAATAGTCCCATAATTCTCCGTTCCTATCATGCTAAAATCTGATTCTTTACATTATACAATTAAGCATTGTACCACTTTTTCCCTCGTATCTCAAGAAATAGTGGTGAATGATTTATGAATTTTTTATTAACATCTTGCAGATTGGGGTACTTATGGCTATACTAAGGCTTGGAAATTTAATAATATGATGTGTGCTGTCAGCACAGAAAAGAGGGTTATATGAAATATACATACAGAACAAAAGGAGTCTGTTCCACTCTTATTGAATTGGAATTAGACGGAAACGTTGTTCACAACGTTGTATTTACAGGCGGCTGTCCTGGCAACTTACAGGCTATTCCTAAATTAGTAGAAGGACTTACTGTAGAAGAAGTGGAGGAACGAATCAAAGGTATTTCCTGCCGCGGACGCGCAACATCCTGCGGTGATCAGCTTGCACGAGCATGCCGTGAAGCTTTAGAAGCTTCAAAAAATGCGTAACTATTCAGAGCCAAGACAATTTTCATAAAAAGCAGACGTTCAGCTTGCTGAAACGTCTGCTTTTTTGAAAATTTCTTTGGCGAGAAGCCACAGCGAGGAAACACATCGTGTTTTCGCGCCTTGCTCTGAATAGTTACATTTATTTTTATTTAATTTTATTCATTTGGATTCTGCAGTACCGGCTGAATCTGTTTCCCTTTTAGTGCCATCTCAATGGTATCTGGTATCAGCTCCATTTTCGCAATCAGCGAATTTGGCTTGCTCTTGTGATTATCCTGACCAAATGGTACAAAATAAATATTTTTCATATTCATAAGCATTCCAATATTTTTAAAATTTGCTCCCATTGCATCATTGGTAGAAATAGAAATTACCAATGGTTTGCCATTGCGCATGTGCGCCTTTGCTGCCATCAAAACCGGCGTATCTGTAATGCCATTACAAAGCTTTGCTGCTGTATTTCCTGTACATGGTGCAATCACCATAATATCCAAAAAGTTATTTGGCCCGATAGGCTCCGCAGCACAGATGGTACGGATTCCTTCATTGCCTGTTATCTCGCAAATCCCCTCTGCATAATCTCTTGCATTCCCAAAACGTGTGTCACAGGTTTGTGCATTGAAAGAAAAAATCGGTATCACATTTGCACCTAAGTCCACCAGTTTCTGTATCTCTTTTCTGGTTCTGGCAAACATACAGAACGAACCAGTAATTCCTACACCAATATTATATTTTGAAAAATCCATATATTATGCCCTTTCATCACTATGACCGAGCGTAAATCTTTCCATGGCCCGCGCCAGAATATAGGCACTGGCCTTCGGTGAAAAGCGTCCAGGTATTCCCAATACTAAATCGGCTGCAATTCCGCTTTCTTTCGCACAATTAAAATCTGTTCCTCCCGGGAAAGACGCAATATCTAAAATATAAGCATCTCTTGGGAGCTCCCGAATGAGAATTTTTGTAACAACCGGAGCCGGTACCGTGTTGACCAGCATCACAGCGCCCATTGCTTCCTCTGGTCCAAATGCAAAGTCCACTGCGTAAAACCCATCCTGTTTTGCCTGCTTGCGCACTTCGCTTCGCCTTGCGAGTACCGTTACTCTGGCACCCATTGCGCCTAATTTTTTTGCAATGGCTTTACCGCAGCAGCCATATCCTGTTACAATGGCTTTGGAGCCTTCAATATTATATGGGCAATTCCTTACTAACTCAGCAATGGCACCTTCTGCTGTAGCAACTGCATTTTCCTCTGTTACCACATCATCCTCCATAAAATCCAGATATAAGATGCCCCTGTCTTTTAGAATTTTCTGCTGTTCTTCTGAAAAACACCCTCCCATTACAAGAGTATCATTTTTCACATTTTTATTTAATATTTCATTCAAATCTGCCTGTTCCATTCCTTTTGAAACCGGAATAGGAAGGATTAATACATCTGCCTCGTTCAAAAACACTTTCAGCTTTGACAGCTGTTCTTTTATGGTACTTTGATTTCGAATATCCAGGCAGCGTACACGATTGCCTCTTTTGGTTAGAATTTCAGCCAGATATACCTGTCGCATATCACTAATAAGAAGTATTATTTGTTTTTCCATAAAAAAATTACGCTCCCTTCACCATATTATATGACAGCATTCCCATTAGGTTCCTTAACATATTGTATGTTCTTTTTATATTTTCTGAATATTTTATATTTTTTCTACAATTTGCACTCTTTTTAAAAATATTTATGAAAAATTTTGAAAATAATGGTTGACAAATGGGCAATTGGCAGATATAATAAACTTAACAAAAACAAAACAGACAAGACTTACAGAAAGGAAGGTACA
>CAYYZV010000213.1:0-3954 GCA_964476275.1 uncultured Roseburia sp. | reverse complement strand
TTCTCCATTTTGTTCTTCTTTCTTGTTAATGTCTGACAGTTCTGTGCGATATATGCGCAAACTGCCTGGCAGTTACCAGCTTTCTATAAATAGTTACACACAAGATACATCATAACAAAAAAACCTTGTCTTTGCCACAACAAATGATATAATGTTTTCTTGAAAGCTTGTTTTACTGGCAATAAAACAAACCGTGAAACTGCAAATTGCTTTTTTAACAACTTTTAAATATAACAGGAGGTTATAAATGACAAATAAAAATAACGAACATTTTCAATTTCACATTGGAATGCGTAATGTAAAAACAGCCCTTGCGGCTACTTTATGTGCTCTTTTATATTATCCCTTTGACCGAAATCCAACCTTTGCCTGTATTGGTGCAATCTTTGGAACAGGAAGTGACATGGACAATTCCAAACTCAGCGGCGGTAACCGTCTCTTTGGTACTATTATCGGCGGTATCTTAGGAATGTTCCTTTTCCGAATCTATATCAGCTTTTATCCGGAAGGAGGAACTGAATTATTATTATTTCTGCTGCTCTTTATCGGTGTTATTTTACTGATTGTGACAAGTCTTTATTTAAAATGGCCAGGTGCTATCCAGCCGGGCGGTGTTGTATTATGTATCATTTTATTTAATACACCGGTCGATACCTATATTGCTTATTCCTTTAATCGAATGTTCGATACAGCAATCGGTGTTATCGTAGCATTATTAATCAATCTTATCTTCCCAAGAGAACGAATTGTAAAATGGCGGGAAGCAGTTAGCAATAAGGTATCCCAATCCTTTAAGAATTGAAATAACTTTATTTTAAGCCTTAAGTCCGAACAGTTTTAACTGTCCGGACTTATTTTATAGCAAAATTTCTGGCAATTTAATTGTATCACCTATTTTATTTAACAATTTTTAACAATTTTTTTCCACATCTTATGTTATACTAAGAATAGTTATTATATTAGAAAGAGGGTTTTATTTTGTTCGTATTTAAATCAAGCTTTAAAGAAAAATTAACAGAAACACTAAAAGCAGTACTTCCTATTTTAATCATTGTATTGCTCCTTTGTTTTTCTATCGCACCTATTCCCCCTAGTATTTTAATGACATTTCTTATCGGTGCCGTTCTCTTAATCGTGGGAATGTTATTTTTTAATGTAGGTGTAGAATTATCCATGACTCCCATTGGGGAACGTGTGGGTACTATCATTACAAAGTCAAAAAGTATTTTGGTAATGGTACTTATTTCATTTATTATGGGATTTGTAATCACAATTTCCGAACCCGACTTACAGGTATTAGCACAGCAGGTTCCATCGATTCCTAATTTAACATTAATACTTGCAGTTGCAACGGGTGTTGCATCGTTCCTTGTGATTGCCATTTTACGTATGCTGTTTGGTATACCACTTTCTTATTTGTTACTTATTTTTTATGCTATTATTTTTGTTTTGGCATTTTTTGTTCCTGCCGATTTCCTTGCAATCGCATTTGACTCTGGCGGTGTGACCACCGGTCCTATGACGGTTCCTTTCATTATGTCCTTTGGTATTGGTATTGCTGCAATCCGAAGTGACAGACATGCAGAAGATGACTCCTTTGGACTTGTGTCTATGTGTTCCATTGGTCCAATCCTTGCTGTACTTCTTCTTGGAATGATTTATAATCCAGCATCAACTGAGCAGGTATCCGAATCTATTCCGATTATTGATAATACGGTAGATTTGTGGAATCTATTTTTTGTAGAATTTCCTGTTTATATAAAAGAAATGGCTCTTTCTATTTTGCCTATCATTGTCTTCTTTGGAATATTCCAGTTGATTTCAAAGGATATTACCAAAAGATCGCTGATTAAAATCGGAATTGGTTTAATTTATACATACATTGGCCTTGTTCTTTTTTTGACAGGCGTAAATGTAGGCTTTATGCCGGCCGGTAATTATCTTGGCCAGACGATTGCAGGACTTTCCTACTCTTGGATAATCGTACCAATTGGTATGATTATCGGTTACTTTATTGTATTGGCTGAACCAGCCGTATTTGTTCTCACCAAGCAGGTTGAGGAAATGACCTCTGGTGCAATATCAGCAAAAGCAATGGGAACCAGTTTATCCATCGGTGTTTCACTATCTGTCGGACTGGCTATGATTCGTGTATTGACAGGGATTTCTATTCTCTGGTTTTTAGTTCCGGGATATTTTATAGCACTGGCTTTAACTTTCTTTGTACCCAAGCTATTCACCGCTATTGCCTTTGACTCCGGCGGCGTTGCATCCGGCCCTATGACTGCAACCTTCCTGCTCCCTTTTGCAATGGGTGCATGCGAAGCACTGGGCGGAAATATTATTACGGATGCATTCGGCATTGTGGCAATGGTAGCTATGACACCTTTAATTACGATTCAAATAATGGGATTAATTTACAAATCAAAAGAAAACAAATTGCACAAAAAAGTTGCATTTGGCACTGCTGTCCCTACTTTGGATGCATATGATGATATGGAAATCATTGAATTATAGAATATCTTACTGGAAATGAGGATTATATGGGAAAATTATATTTCATGACAACAATTGTTGATCGAAAAATGGCAGATAAATATATGAACCTGTTCCAAGAAAATAACCATCACGTAATGTTTGGGTTCCTTGGTCTAGGTACTGCAACAAATGATATTCTTGACTACCTCGGTTTAGAATCTAATGAAAAAGCGGTTATTTTCTCAGTTATTGAGGAAGAAAACTGGATTCATATTAAAAAACAATTAGAAAAGAAGTTAAAAATCGATGCTCCTGGCGGTGGTATTTCTTTTATTATACCTTTAAGCAGCATTGGCGGTAAAAAAACCTTACAGTTTCTTATCGAAAATCAAGATTATCAAAAAGAGGAGGAAACAATCTTGAAAAACACAACTCACGAACTAATTATTGCTATTGCAGAACAAGGATATACCGGACTGATTATGGATGCCGCCAGAGCGGCTGGCGCTTATGGCGGAACGGTAATTCATGCCAAAGGAACCGGTATGGAGCTTGCAGAAAAATTTATGCATATGTCTTTAGCCGCTGAAAAAGAAATCATTTTTATTGTTACCAAAACTGAACAAAAGAACCCAATTATGCAGGCAATTATGCAAAAAGCAGGTCCAGACAGCAAAGCAAAAGCAATTACTTTCTCTCTTCCTGTAACATCTACTGCCGGACTTCGTCTGATTGAAGATTAATAAAAAGCTTCTATTGAAATTCTTGTAATACATAAAAGAGGTCAATAAACTTTATGTCTACTGACCTCTTGAAATCAACACTCATCAATGTCCTTGTATAAATAACATTGGCGTTTTTTCACACTCTTTTGTTAAATATCTTATTTATTACTTAAGTATTCGTGAATACCATTTGCAGCTGCTTTACCAGCACCCATAGCAAGGATAACTGTTGCTGCACCTGTAACAGCATCACCTCCGGCATATACGCCTTCCTTTGAAGTAGCACCGTTTGCTTCATCAGCTACGATACACTGCCATTTATTTACGTCCAATCCCTTTGTAGTAGAAGAAATCAATGGGTTTGGAGAAGTACCAAGAGACATGATAACTACATCTGCTTCCATTTCATATTCACTGCCCGGAACCTCAACTGGTCTTCTTCTGCCGGATGCATCAGGCTCTCCAAGTTCCATTTTAATAATCTTAGCGCCCTTTACGCAGCCTTCTTCGTCTACTAATAATTCAACCGGATTCTGAAGTAAATCAAAAATGACTCCTTCTTCTTTTGCATGATGTACTTCTTCTACTCGTGCAGGAAGCTCCTGTTCACTACGACGGTATACAATATGTACCTCAGCACCAAGTCTCTTCGCTGTTCTGGCAGCATCCATTGCCACGTTACCGCCACCAACTACGATGACCTTTTTGCCGCCTTTAATTGGTGTATCATATCCTTCTAAGAAGGCTTTCA
>CAYYZV010000212.1:0-3962 GCA_964476275.1 uncultured Roseburia sp. | reverse complement strand
GTTCCAAATACTCATTTAAAGAAACCACATTTGTTACCTTTAACTGAGACTGCCAATTTAATAATTCTTCATCCGATATTCCCAGCTCCACTGCCAGTTCCTCATCTGAAGCATTTTTACCAGTACGCATTTCAATATGCTTAATCGCCTCATCAATACGCTTCTGTTTCTGGCGTACAGTCCGAGGAATCCAATCCATCTTACGAATCTGATCTAAAATTGTACCACGAATTCTCAGACTTGCATAAGTTTCAAATTTAACTTCTTTGCCCAAATCAAATTTATCAATGGCGTCAATCAAGCCAAAGATTCCATAACTCACCAAATCCTCATATTCTACATTATATCCAAGATACATACTCAGTCTTCCGGCAACAAGCTTTACCAGAGGTGCATACTCTAAAATAATCTGCTCCCTTAATTGGGGTGTTTTATTTTTTTGGTATTCTTCCCATAACTTTTCTTTATCTATCGCTTTCATACAACCACCCATACCTATTCGTCAGCTTTTTTCTCACTTTCCGATTCGATATTTTCTTTCATTTCTTCTGATTCTTCAGACTCATTTTCGGCTTCTTTTCCAAAATCCGAAAAATTCTTGTCAATGATTCCTTTTACGATACATCCCAGCATATAAAAAACTACCAGAACGATTAATACCATTGAAAAAAAATCTGTTGTTTCATAATGATACACAAAGCCCAGAATACAGGCGATTGCCCCAGCAACCAGCATAAGTATTACAGGTAATGTTTTCGTTTTCATAAGTTTCGAATTCCTTTTCTAAATTACTTTTACTGGTTTACCAACCGCTTTTATACGAAACTCGCCTGTTTCACAATGTAATTCTACTGTTCTTCCATAATTAAGCCCAGTATCTTCCGCAATTAAACGAATTCCTTTTTTCTTCAGTATCTGCTTTGCTGCCTCTGCATTTCTTGCACCAATATTTCCGATATTTGAAACATTTGATGTCGCAAACATTTTTGCTCCGCCAGCAATTTTTGCAACTAAACGCGTTTTATTCGCTCCTGCTGCCGTTACTCTTTTTAATAATTCCTCAATACCTGTATCTGCAAATTTCGCAATATTGTCATTATTCCGCACCTGTGTACTATCTGGCAGCATATAATGTACCATACCGCCAATTTTGGTAACTGGATCATACAAAGTTAAACCAATACATGAACCCAGTCCAAGCGTAGTAATAACATCGGGAGATTTACAAATATTTAAGTCGGCCATACCTACTTTTATTACTTTTCCCATCGTTATACTTCTCCTTAAATCTGGATACCCAGCGAGGCTAAAATCTTATCATATGAATCTGGTTCCGGCATTAAAATAAAATATCCATTAATCGCAACATCTGCATTAATTTCTGTCTGAATCAATAATGCTTTGTCGCCCATCATTCCAAACTGAATTGCCGGTACACTTAAAATTGCAGCTGCCATATCTACCGCGATATTCGGTACCGATGGTGCAATGCTTAAATTAGTCAGACTGGACAATGCAGTCAAATAGGATGCCGCAATTATATTTCCCACTTCCTTTAATGCCGATAAATCCATTTCATCAAAGTCTTCATTATAAGACATATCTCTCATCATAAGTGTATTTACCAGATAATGTCCGGATTCTAAATCCAATAAAAACATCATACTTCCCTGAATATCATTCTGAACTTCAAGGAATATACCAATAATTGTGTCATCTTCTGCACCTACAGCTGTTCCAAGTTCTGATACCTCTAAAAGCTTAACGCTTGGTACATTCATATCGATTCTTGCGCCAATCATTCTTGCAATTGCTGTTGTCGCATTACCTGCACCAATATTACCAATTTCTTTCAGTACGTCCATATACATACTGTTTACTTCTTCAAGAGAAAATTTACCCATATCACAAATGCCATCCTTTTCCATTGTCATGAATACAACATAGTGAGACCAAAGCCTGGCCTCACTATGTAAATAACTTTTGTTACATTTTATGTATTTTCTTCTACAATAGCATTAATATCAAACAATGAAATCAATTCATTTCCATGTTTACCGACACCATTGATAAAGCTGCCTTTCTTGCTGCCTTTTTCGATTTCATCTGCTGATAAAGTTACAACTTCTTTTACTTCATCTACAATGATACCCAGCATGCCTTTTTCTTCCAGCTTCAGAATGATAATTCTGCTGGCATTTGTAAACTGGTCATCTTCAAGTCCCATCTTCAAACGAATACTCATAACCGGAACAATCTCTCCACGAAGATTGATTACACCTTTAAAATGGTGCTGCGCCTTTGGAACTCTTGTTATTTTCTGCATACGAACAATATTATCAATATATCTAATATCAATACCATACTGTTCACTGCCAATTTTAACAACGATATACTGTCTGCTATCGTTTTCAATAATATCTAAACTGTTTACCATGTCTGTTACCCCCATTACATTAATGTGTTAACATCCAGAATTAATGCTACTTCACCATCACCAAGGATTGTTGCACCACTAATAAGCTTGTTGTTATTGATGTAATTACCCAATGCTTTAATAACGATTTCCTGCTGTCCCATCAAGTTATCAACTACAAGACCTGCAAGGTTATCACCTTTCTTTACAACAACTACAGTAAGGTTTTCCGGATCTTGCTGACCATCATTGATATCAAGAATCTTATCCAAACGAATAAGCGGAATTACTGTTCCACGAAGATGAATTACTTCCTGTGCTTCTACATATTTAATATCATTTATTGGAATACTTTCAATATTTGAAATAGAGCCTAATGCAATTGCATATTTTTCGTCTCTAATTTCAACCATTAATGCCTGAATAATAGCAAGTGTTAGTGGAAGTCTTACTGTAAATGTACTTCCTTCGCCTAATACTGTATTAACTTCAACATCACCACCAAGTGCTTCGATATTAGACTTAACAACATCTAATCCAACACCACGTCCTGAAATATCGCTAATCTTCTTTGCCATTGAGAAGCTCGGAAGGAATAATAAATTAATAATTTCCTTCTGAGTCATATTTTCAGCCTGTTCTGCTGTAATTGTACCGCGCTCAATCGCCTTATTCTTAACTGCTTCTACGTCAATACCATTACCATCATCACCAACTTTAATGACAACGTTATTACCTTCCTGATATGCATTCAGGAAAATTGTTCCAACTTCAGGCTTGCCACGTGCAATACGAACCTCATTTGATTCCAAGCCATGATCCGCTGAATTACGAAGTAAATGCTGCAATGGGTCACCAATCTGGTCAACTACTGTACGATCTAATTCTGTCTCTTCACCAGTCATGTATAATTCCATTTTCTTTCCTAACTGTCTGGAAAGATCACGAATCATACGTGGGAATTTATTAACTGTACTTTCAATTGGGACCATTCGAACTTTCATAACTGATTCATGTAAGTTTGTTGTAATACGTTCCAGATATTCAATCTGTTCATTAAAGGACTGATTCTGGAAAGAATTTGCTTCTGAAGAACTAATAGATACAAGACTGTTCTTTGCAATAATAAGCTCAGACACCTGATTCATTAATGCATCTAATTTCTCAATATCTACACGAACTGTTCTGGCAGTTACTGCCTTTGCAGGAGCCTGTTTCTTTGCAGCTGCTGTTGCAGGAGCAGACGATGTTTCTGCTTTTGCCGGTGTTTCTGCCTTTACTGGTGCAACTGGTGCAACTGGTGTTTCTTCTACTACAATTTCTTCTTCCTTCTGTGTATCTGAAGCGCCTGCGTAAGATACTACACCGCCTACTACAGATTCAATTTCTGAAACAGCAGCTGCTGCTTTACTGATCTTTTCAAAATCTTCTTCACTTTCAATGAAGAAACTGAAATCATACTCAAACTTTTCGTCTTCTATATCCTGTGAACTTGGACGATATACTAAAATATTACCAAGCTCTTCTACTGCTTTAAATACTAAAA
>CAYYZV010000211.1:0-3998 GCA_964476275.1 uncultured Roseburia sp. | reverse complement strand
CTGTGCTAAATAGCAACTATCAAAATCATAACACATTACATTTTTTTGTCAATAAAATGATTGAAAAAGTTGTGCCTATTTCAAAATTCTTCCTTTTCCATCCTTCTTTATTTTCCCACAAAGGATTAAAATTCCTTCTATAAAGCTCCAGATACGGACTCCGCCTGCTAATAAAAGAAAGATTATTACTGCTGCTAATAAGCTAAATACGGCTGAATCCCGCATAAAATAATAGCTCGATGCCGCTGTAGAAAAGAAAGAGGCAAACACAATTACATAAGAAAAAATCATTAATCCCAACTGTACTGCTGCTCTTTTTGTATATCCAAGATAAAAATTATGTACGCCGAATTTTCCCAAAAAGACAGCCAGTAGTCCGGCGGCCACCTTTGACTTTACCGAAACCAAACCAAAACTTCCCATTTCTACACCGCAATTTGTGCAAATCTCCTGTTCTTCTGTTACCTGCGTGCCGCAGAATGGACAGAAATTTGTTCCTCTTCCCTTTGGTGCCTGGCACCTTGGACACATAACTGCTTCATCTGTCATATATTCCAAGCCGCAATGTCTGCAAATATACATATTCATCCCCTGCTACTGTTCACGAAATAAAAATGGCTCTATGAGCAGTAACTATCCTTTACATATTTATTTTCACATTTGAATATCATTATAGCAAAACAGCAAAAAAAATGATAGAATATAATTATTAAATCTTTGTAACGATATCAACTTATTAAATAGTTACAGTAACAATAAAAGGAGGGTTCCTATGGAAGAGAGACTTTACAAAATCATGAGAGGTACTGGTGCTACTACCCTTGCTATTGGTATCTCTATTTTAGTATCCGGAGTGACCGCGGGCATTCTTTTAATTATTACAGGTGCGAAATTACTAAAAAATAAAAGAAATGTATTTCATTAAAATTTCATATCTGTATCGCATTTTTCAAATGAATTAAAAAAGGTATCACCTCATTTGAGATGATACCTTTTTTAATTCCTCTTTATTAACAAAACAAAGCGATTCTTATAACTGGAATCTGGCTACTAATTCATGCATAGTTGTAGCAGATGCTGATAATTCCTGACTGGTTGCAGAACATTCTTCTGCGGCAGCAGAGTTGGACTGAACAACTTCTGAAATACGTTCAATGCCTGCATCTGCCTGTTCCATGGAAATAGCCTGCTGTTCTGTATCTTCACGCAGCTCTTTTGCAGCATCTGCAATTTTCTGAATTGCATCTACTACACCCTCTAATACATCTGCTGTACGATACGCAACCTTGCTTCCTTCTTCGATTTCTCGTAAAGTATCACCTACTAATGCTCTGGTATCTACTGCTGATTTCGCACTCTGATCTGCCAGGTTACGAATCTGATCTGCTACTACAGCAAATCCACGGCCTGCTTCACCTGCTCTTGCAGCTTCGATAGAAGCATTTAATGAAAGCAAGTTTGTCTGGCTTGCAATATCTTCGATTTCAGCAATAATATTTTCAATCTTCTTAGATGTCTCGCTGATTCTGTTCATAGAAGCAACCATGTTGCCCATTTCTTCACGACCATTCTGAGCATCTTCTGCACATCTTGTAGCCTGACGATATGCTTCGCCAGTAACGTTAACTGTACCTTTCATGCCTTCTGAAAGTGTATTCATTGTTGCAAGCATTTCCTGTACAGATGCAGCCTGATCTGTCGCACCTTCTGCCAATTCCTGAGCAGCTTCTGCCAGGTTAATTGAACCAGAGTTAACATGTTCTGCAGCATCATTTACTTCCAATAAGGTCTCACTTACATTGTGCTTCATAGTAAGAATTGCATTCAATAAATAGTTGAAATCACCAACATAAGATTTCTCACATCCGGATTCAACAGTAAAATTACCATTACCCATTTCACGGCTGAGATTTTCTACGTCAGAAATAATGTCCTTTAATCTTTCAACTACATCATGAGATGCATTCATAATACCTGCAATTTCATCATTTGCTTTTGAAGCAGGGAATTCTGTAGACAAAGCACCATTTGCAAATGCATCGAATTTTTCTTCCAATTCTGCCAATGGATTTGCAATACCTTTTGCAATTACAACGCTGACTGTTTTTGAAATAGCAACGATAGAGATAATTAAAATTACCATCAAAATAATTGCACCAATTTCAAGTGCTGTACAAACCTGTTCCATTTCATGCTCTTTTTCGATATTGATTTCCATTAATTCTAAGGTAGCTTCATCTAATGCAGTATATAATGGAGTTATCTGTTCAATCGCCATCTCCTGTGCCTGACGGCAGAGTTCCTGATCCGTAGTCGCACCAATTTTGATAACCTTTGCTTCAACTTCGAAATATGCTTCTAAAGCTTCTTCGATCCTTGCATAAGCTGCTTTGCCTTCCGGTGTAACCATAGTTACTTCGATTGCCGCCAAACGCTCATATGTAGTCTTTTTACGCACTGCGTGTTTCTCCTGCAGCTGGTCAATCAAATCCTGATCTTCATAACCAATAATACCACGCATATTTGAACGGCATTCTGCGTATTCATTCATAAATAATGCAATATCACCCTGCGGCAATGCATAATTATTCATTGCATTCTTGAAATTCGCCGTAACTACAAGCATCGCAATCAAACCAATAAGCGATGCCAATGCAGAAATTACTGTTACGATATTAAAAGCCTTTTTCAAACGTGCTTCAATTCGCATTCCTTTAAAATTGAATAGTCCCTTTGTTTTGTTATTTTTTTCTTTTCCCATTATCCACTCCTCCTTAGCGTTTTTTTGTCCACTCGCTCGGGAAATCGCTTATGGTTTTATCTTACTACTTTTCATTTTTTAATTCAACCCATTTTCTGACAATTCCCCAAAACAATTCAATTTTAGATACATCTTACACAATCCTACCACTTAAAAGAATCTTATTTTAGTCATTTTTACAATAATTTCCATAAAATTTTACATAAATTTTACATAATCACTTTTAAAAAAACCTTAAAATTTCCCCTCTTTTAAATCGAGAAAGCCCCCGGCATGCAATGCTCCGGGGACTTTCTTTATAGGAACTTATTATGTTAAGGTTACTTCTGCTTTATTTAATCACTTATTTAATTTCTCAGCTATTTTATCTGTAACAGCATCCATATAAGTTTCTGCACCTTCTACAACTTTATCAGTACTCTGTTTTCCAGCTTCAATATCTTTATCAATATTTTCTTCAATCTGGTCTTTTCTTTCGATCATACGGTCAGTAACTACCTCTAGATACTCATCTGCTTTATCCAGTACTTTATTAAATGTAGAAATTGCACGTTCTTTTTCTTTCTGCAAATCAAATTTCTCGCCATTTACACGTTCTGAAATCTGGTCAGCTACTACATCTATCACAACCCCTGCTGCATCTACAGCAGACTGAATTGCACTTTTTGCTGTTTCTTTATCTTTTTCAATACCTGCTGCGGTCTGATTTACTCTGTCCATAATGCGGTCCGTTACTGTTCCATATACGCTGTCTGCTGATTCAACTGCTGCATCTGCTACTTTTTCAAATTCAGTGCTCATTGTTCCATTCTCCTTTTTACTCTGTTTGTACTTTCGTTTTATTCATATGTTTTGCAAATTGCTTTTTCTTACAAGAATAATTATAATTATTTTTAAATAAAAAAGAAATGGTCAGATTTTCCATTCTGTGTATTTTTCGGACAAATATTGTCATAAACAATTTCCACCGTGTCATCTTTCGTAAAATCAGATTCAGCCACTTCTCCTCACTCCTTCCGGGTCTCACATCGCCTGTTATCCAATATTCTTCTATTTGCAGCTCCGGCACTTCACATATATATTCTTTAAACGCTTCGATTGTAAAGTCCGTAAAATATCTGCCATTACGTTCGCCTTCAAAATCTCCGTATTTAAAAGATGTATAAATAATTCCGTTCCCTTTCAATGCTGTTGACATCTTTTTCAGAACATCTTTCAATGCACTTTTATTAAGATG
>CAYYZV010000210.1:0-4000 GCA_964476275.1 uncultured Roseburia sp. | reverse complement strand
AGGCATTTCCACCGGCTGGGACTGGCTGGTTGATAAGGTATGGAGCTTGGCAGAAAGTCTTTTAAACGCTGCAAAATCAGCACTTGGCATTCATTCTCCATCTAAGGAATTTGCGACCATTGGTAAAATGTGTGTTGCTGGATGGGAAGAGGGAACAGAAGATTTGATGAACCCTCAAGATATGACCAGAAACATTAATGCAAGTTTATCTGCTATGGAAATGAAAGTAAAAGGCACCGCGATAGGAAATAACGGCACTACAAGCACATTTAATCAGACTATTAATGTGAATCAGCAGATTTCTACACCGGATGAACTGGCCAGAGCAGTAAGAGTAGAAAGCCGCTACGGATTAATGAGAGGTATTGCATTTGGATAAGACAGTAAAAATCCGTATTTTACGGAATGATGGAAAAGAATTTCATATAGATGGAACGGACTGGGCAATTCCTTCGGATGGATTAGATGGCTTTGGAAATTATGAAAACGACATCACCACGGTAGATAATGCCGTGGGAGATGGCGGAATAATATCATCCTGCCGGATTAGTCCTAAAGACAGAACTATTACGGCAAAGACTAGAAATCCGTTATTGAATGATATTTTGCGGAGGGCGGCATTGTCTTTCTTTAGTTCAAAGTATACATACGGTATTTATTTAACTTATATGGGGACAACACGTTGGTGCGAAGGACGATTATATAAATTCAATCTGCCAAATGGGAATGTGAATAGAATCATGACTATGACAGTTACCTTTTTGTGTCCGGATCCATTTTTCAAAAGCTATGATAATTTTGGGAAAAATATTGCATCAATAATGGGAATGTGTGCTTTTCCATATTTATGTAGTGTAACTCCCGGCACACCTCAGGGAATTACCGGAGGGAAATTTAATTTTGCTCAAAAGGTAGAGTTAAATAATGATGGCGACACGGAAACCTTTTGCAAAGCCGTCTTCTTTGCAAAAGGTGAAGTAATAAATCCTAAGCTTGATATTAATGGAAATTATGTGCGTATCATTGATATTATGAAGGAAAACGATGTGATTATTATAGATTTTACGAAAAAACCACCGACTGTACAGAAGAATGGAGAAAACTATATAGGACATTGTGACAGGACATCCGCCTTTGATGATATGGTACTTGTCGTAGGTAGTTCGGAAGTGTCTTTTGATGCAGATAACGGAAGCAATCTTTTAGATGTATCGATTTATTATAATAAACTGTATGAAGCTATGTAGGAAGGAATATGATGAAAGGTTTTGGTGTAATGGCACTAGATGCCAATTATCAACTGTTACGAATATTGTCATATACGAATTTACAGTGGAATCGGAAATATCATGAATGTGGAACATTTTCAATTCAGATTCCTTTGGAACAGTATGCAACAGAAATTAAATATATTTACACGAAGGACAGACCGGAGTTAGGCAAGGTAGAACAGATAAATTATATTAATAACGGAACCTATAAAAGCATACAGCTTAGTGGATATTTTAAAGAAAAAGAACTGGATCGTCATGTTGTTTATCCGGCAGGGGAGAGCAATATTATAAATTCTCCAAGTTGGATAGAACAAAACGGAACGGCAGAAGATGTTGCATATTCATTTTTTGAGGGATTTAAAAAAATACAGACATCGGACCATGTTTCAGAATTGGTAATACAGGCAAGAGCATCACAGAGCAGAGGAAAAAATGCAGTACATACCAGAAACGGAGAGAATTTGGGCAAGAAATTATATACGATTTTAAAGCCATCAGGAATGTCGTATAAGGTTCTGTACAATTTTGTTGACAATCAGATATATTTGGAAGTATGGAACGGACTTGACAGAACAGACACAAATTCAGAGGGAAATAATCCGATTATATTTTCGACAAAGTATGGGAATATAAAAAAACCAAATGTGCTGCTAAATTATATAGATTATAAGAATGCCTGCATTATGTGTAATGAAGAGATATTAAATGATGCAGATGCAACGGTTTTGAGAGCTGTTTTTTTGCCAGCAGAAGATAATGAAAAGATAAGCTTTCAGTATAAAAAAAGTATGTTGCAAAAAAATGAATACAGCACAGATGCATTTTTAGAAGCATTAGAAAATGAGGGCCTAAACGAAATTTCGGAGCATCCTGTAGTTATTAATGTTGAATTTGATGCATTAGAGGGAAGCTATGAATATATGAAAGATTTCGATTTAGGGGATAAATGTTCGGTTGAAATACCGGAGATTAATTTATCACTGCAGGCAAGACTCATTGGCTGTTATGAAGTCATTAAATCCAATAAGTGGATAATGACAATGGAGTTTGGAACTCCGATTATTATAAGCAGATAAAGGAGGACTGATAAATGATAGGATTTCCATTTGATTCACATGTCACATATGAAAGTGACGGCACACCGGTTTATGATAGAGCAATTAGTTCAGCACCACTTAGAAAACTGATAGGAAAGCTTATGACGGATGGTGTATTACCAAATCCCTCAACCAATATGCAGGTATCTGCTGGAAGTGGTATGAATGTACTTATTGAACCTGGATTTGCAATTTGTGCAGGAGGTTTAAAATTAGAAGAATCTCAAAGAACCCTCGCTATTCAGGCGGCAGATACAACACATGACAGAATTGACACAGTTGTTTTACGATGGAATGATAATGATTCTGAAAGAATCTGTGATTTTTATATTGTACAAGGTGTACCAGCAACGAACCCGTTGCGGCCGTCCTTAACAAGAACAGAATCTATTTGGGAGATAGGATTAGCTGATCTATTTATTAATAGCAATTCCACAGTAATTTCGAATCAGCGGATTACAGATACACGTTATGAATCAGAACGTTGTGGAATTATTTCAGCCATTAGCACGTTCGATACTACAACATTGTACAAACAGGTACAGGCTGACTTAGCAGAATTTAAAAGCAAGGAACAGACAGATTTTGCTAATTGGTATGAGCACATGAAAGAACAATTATCAGAGGATGCAGCTGGTAATTTACAGCTTCAGCTTGATAATATTGTTGCTATTACAAATGCTGAGATTGATGAGGCGGTAGCGGCGGAGGTGGTATAGATGCGTAGGGGGACAACTCCGACTGTGAAAATTCGGCTTGCTAATATCAATTTAGGATTATTAGATACAGTTGTAATTACATTTAAGCAGGGAAGCAGTATTTTGAATAAAGCTGGTCAAATAGAAGATGGCTGTATTACTGTTGAATTAACACAGGAAGAAACTTTACAATTCGGAACCGGTACAATAAGCATCCAAATGAAAGGTAAATTGAGGGATGGAAAAATAGTTGCCAGCGGAATAAAACAATCCAGAATGGACGATATTTTGAATGAGGAACCGTTATGATTGAATTGGAAGTAATTGATATTAATGCTGATATAAAACTGGAGTCGGATGCTGTAGTAAGTGGAGGCACAGATGATTATGAAAAATTAAAGAATAAGCCTAAATTAAATGGTGTGGAGATGATAGGTAACGTTCAGGAAACAGATCCAACGGTTCCTGCATGGGCAAAGGAAGCAAACAAGCCAACTTATACACCGGAAGAGATAAAGGCTGTAAGTGAGGACAGTGTAATTACAATAGAAGAATTACAAAAAATGTTTGAATAAATTAGGGAGAATTTTAATGTCTACAAAATTTTTAGATAGTACAGGTACACTTTATATTATAACAAAAGTAAAGACGCTTTTAAGCAATAAGGTTGACAAGGTAGAAGGAAAAGGATTATCTACAAATGATTTTACAAATGCACTTCTTACAAAATTAAATGGGATTGCAACAGGTGCAACAAAAGTAACGATTGATTCAGCTTTAAGTTCGACAAGTACTAATCCGGTACAGAATAAAGTGATTCACGCGGCTTTAGCAGATAAAGTTGATACAGAGGACGGAAAAGGATTATCTACAAATGATTTTACTTCAGAGGAAAAAGAAAAATTGTCGGGAATTGCAACAGGTGCTAATA
>CAYYZV010000209.1:1239-4005 GCA_964476275.1 uncultured Roseburia sp. | reverse complement strand
TCTAGTAAAGAAATTTGCCAAATTGCTGGTCCAGACATCATGAACCAGAGTTGGCTAGGCTTCCACACGCTGAGTGTGAATATGGCTATTGATGATTTGAAGGATATTTATAAGAAAAAGAATCAGTAACGGAGGAAATAATTTGTATATTTCAAAGCTATCTGTTAAAGGATATAAAAATTCACGCAGCGTTTCTGAAATTCCACTTCAGCGCGGCTTGAATATTCTTCTTGGTGAAAATGGTTGCGGAAAAACCGCCATTATTAATTCTCTAAGATTGATTTTAAGGGAACATGAATCATATTCTGCCCTTAGTACAGATGACTTTTATTGTTCTCTTGATAAGAGTCATAAGGAATCAGAAATAGAGATAGATGCTGATTTTTCTGGATTAAACGAAAATGAAACTATTACATTTTTGACATGGTGTGATGCAGAGTTTAACGCTCATCTTCATATGTCCATATCCGAGAACACTGCACGCCCTGGTTATTTCAAGCGAAAATATTGGGGCGGTAATTCCGCATCCAGCATATTTGAAGAGGACACTTTCGATCGAGTTGAGTGCATTTACTTACCTCCCCTGCGTGATGCTGAGTCCAAACTTTCAAACGGTAAGCGCTCCCGTCTCGCACTTCTATTAAAAAAGCAATATGGTGATAACACAGATTCTTTAGTAGACAGTGTCAGAACCTTTAACAACCGAATTACCGAAAACGCTGATGGGCAGTACAAAGAAATTGATACAGTTAGATCAACAATTAATACCAAAATTAAAGATGCACTTGGTTCTCAACTTGGACAGAGCATAAACTTACAGTTTTCCGAAACTACTTTCAATAAAATCATTGAAAACATTCGCATGGTCTTTTTTCCGCATAGCGGCGAAACCAATATCGAAAAGTTTCGTGACTTAGCTACAAATAGCCTGGGGTATAACAATCTGTTATACATTGCTACTGTTTTCTCTGAATTGGAATTAATTAAAGATTCCGATGTTTTTACTGTTCTGTTGATTGAAGAACCCGAAGCCCATTTACATCCTCAGCTACAAATAAAATTTATTAAATATCTTCAGTCACTTTCTGACACTTTACCCAATGCACAAATTATAGTTTCCACTCATTCGCCGGTACTCGCATCCTCTGTTAATATCAATCGCTTAATACATCTTACTGAGAAAGCAGATAAGATTATTGCTACCGCTATGTCCAACAAAAATTTTGGAAATACTGTATCGTTGGATTACATCAATCGTTGGCTTGATGTTACAAAGTCTACAATGCTGTTTTCTCGTGGCGTTATCCTTGTAGAAGGTATTGCTGAAGCTCTGCTTATACCTCGTTTAGCCGAAATTGTGTTAAAAAGCTACAACAAATATGCTAATGAAAACGGAAAACCCACTGTTGCAGATACCTTGGATGAAATGGGCATTTCTGTAATTAATATCAACGGCATAAACTTTATGCATTTTATGAAGCTGTTTGGTAACTTCAACGGCTCTTCTGGTTCGAGCATTCCAATTTACTGTGCGGGCTTGACCGACAGAGATCCCGGCAAAGATGTTTTCCCTGTTAAAGACTCTACCCCTACATGCGAAAACCCTATGAATGAATATCTTGCCGAAATTAATCAAAATGAATATACCAAACTATATATATCACCCCTAAAAACCTTTGAATATGACTTAGGAAGCGACAATCCAGTCACTCTTGCAACAACGCTTAAAAGTGTATGGGCAAATGAGACCGGTTCTGTTCAAACAGAATTGACCGCCATCATTAATAGAGGTGGTAAATACGAAAATGTTGATGATTTAGCTAAAGATAGCAAATTCATTTATGAGCATATCGAGACAGTTGGAAAAGGAATCTTCGCTCATACATTATCTCAAAATATTAGCGATGATTTTACTGTGCCTCAATACATAGAAAAAGCCGTATTGTGGGCTTGTGGGGGAATAATATATGACCACAACTGAAAAGCTGAATGAAATATCAAAAACTCTTTGTAATGTTGATGATATAGAGCATTGTCCATATTATGTGGATAGTATGTGTAGCAGATTTAACTCATGTAGAGTGAGAGAAAAAACAGAAGAACAATTAAACTATATACTCTCTCCTAACAATCAGTGCACATACCTTGAAGCCTGTGCAGGAAGCGGCAAAACCGAAGCGCTCGGAATGAAAGCGGCATATGAAATATGCAATTGGGAAGATAATAAAACAGGTATAGCAGTCCTAACATTTACAAACGAAGCTGCAGCAACAATTGTTGACAGAGTATCCCTTTTTTATCCGCACCAGCTCGCTTCAAACCACTTTATCGGAACATTCACAAGTTTTGTTCATGGATACATCGCTCAGAAATTCGGCTCCGCAATATATCACAAAACTAACACAAGTAAGGACCTTTCGTTTAGAATTATAGAATCTAGCGTAAAGATATACGATAACCAGTGGCTCAATAATTACTCTGTTGACTTTCCACTGCCACCCACCAAAAAGCTTTACGCCAATCAACTATCTTTTCACCTTAGTACTAAATCCTGGTACATACATTCAGGAGATCATACTATTTCGCTTCGTGAATTCTATGATCAACCTGATATTCAAAATTTATTAGCCGAGATCAGACAGCGAAAGAAAAAAACTGGTTTATTCCAATTTAATTACCTTCGTGATCAGGTTCTAAAGTGCAAAGAAATATTTTGGAATGCCGGGTTTGCTACATTTGAAGATATGAATATGATTGCATCACTTT
>CAYYZV010000209.1:0-1139 GCA_964476275.1 uncultured Roseburia sp. | reverse complement strand
TTTTGGAATGCCGGGTTTGCTACATTTGAAGATATGAATATGATTGCATCACTTTGTTTGGCAAAGGAGCCCATTCGAAATAAACTCGCACAAAGATTCCCATTAATCCTTATTGATGAATGTCAAGATCTGTCTGCAATGGAGCTTCGTATACTAAAGTTGCTCCAACAAGGTGGCAGCAATATTCATTTTATTGGTGATCCTAATCAGGCAATCTATTCCTTTAAGGATGCTTTTCCCGAAGTATTGACTGAGCATATTCAGCAAAATGGTTTTGAAAAGCTACAACTAAGTAACAATTTTAGAAGTACGCAAAAAATTGTAGATGTATCCTGCAAGATTCAAGGTATATCAACTCCGTTAACCGGAAATGAAAGCAGTTTATTTGACGGAAATGATGCACTCTATTTCGAGTATGACAACGAGTGCGATGTAGTACGACACTTTAAAGAGCATCTCAAGAAAGTAAATATTGATTTCAGTTCTGCAATTGTGTTGACAAGAAATTCTAATCACAAGAATCTGCTTTCTACTAGCAAATCCGTCGACTACTTTAAACATCCCATTATTAATGCCATCCAGCTTTGGAATACCAATGAACCAAACAGCAGAAAGAAAGCTTTACAACTTATTGGATTTCAGATTCAAAAATGGGCAAAAACTAATGGTAGATCCGATAGCTATTACTGCCCAACAGATTTAATCACGGTCTATCAATGGCGACTAACCCTTCGAGATATTCTAAATGATTTGTCTAGCAATCCAACAGTGTATAATTTTCAAAACACTACATATTCCGCTTGGTATCAGTCAGCAAAAAGTTCCATTCTGGAAATTGTAGATAACCATACGCTAGGGGTATTCCAAAGAAACATCACTGCCGGTATCTCTTTACGCGCTCCCAAAGGTACCGCAAGCTCCGAAATTGAGATAATTACATTGAGTGAAAACAGCAATGTAAAAGTACAGACGATTCACGCAGTAAAAGGCTGCAGTTATGAGGCGGTTTTGCTGGTCTCCACACCAAATGCTACAGGAAAGGCTGGCTACTGGGAAAACTGGATAAATGACAAGCAAGAAACGACCCGAATGGCATATGTAGCATGCACACGTCCTAAACACTTGCTCTGCTGGGCAGT
>CAYYZV010000208.1:0-4066 GCA_964476275.1 uncultured Roseburia sp. | reverse complement strand
TTTCGCAGATTGAAATAATCTGCGAAACAGTTACTCATAACATGGATTCTTTGGAAGATGTATGTGCATATGGATTTGAAATTATTCGAACATAACAGACAAGCATATGAAGCAGCCGTAAATCTTATGGAAGAAACAGGGAAAGCAGCGGTTATCCATCCTACGGGAACGGGAAAATCATTCATTGCATTTCAGCTGGCGGCAGAGCATCCGGAGAAGAAAATTCTCTGGCTTTCGCCAAGCGAATACATATACCAGACACAGCTGGAGAATTTAAAAAAGACCTTGATCGGATCGCAAGATGCGGCTTCGGATTTCAATAAATCTTTAGATTTTATGGAATCTTTAAAGGGTCAGATTCAGTTCCTTACTTATTCAAAACTTATGATGAATGAGGATGAAATAGAAAACCTGCATCCGGATTTTATTATTCTGGATGAATTTCACCGCTGTGGTGCCACAGAGTGGGGCAGAAGCGTAAAGAAGCTTTTGGATTCCTGTACACAGGCAAAGGTTTTAGGATTGTCTGCAACCAATATCCGGTATCTGGACAATCGAAGAGACATGGCAGAGGAGTTATTTGACGGGTGCGTCGCTTCTCAGATGTCTTTGGGTGCAGCAATTGCAAGGAATATCCTGCCTGCGCCGACTTACGTTATTTCTATGTATTCCTATCAGGAAGAAATGAAACGGTTACAAAAACGTGTAGAAGCAGAGAAGAATCCGGCTTTAAAAGCAAATCAGGAAAAAATTCTGGAACAGTTACGCAGAAGCCTTGAACAGGCAGATGGACTGGACGTGGTATTTAAACGTCATATGAAACGGAAGGATGGAAAATACATTGTTTTCTGTGCGGATAAAGAACATATGACAGAAATGATTTCGCATGTAAAGGAATGGTTTCATTTGGTAGACAATGCGCCCCATATTTACAGCGTGTACTATGACAATCCGGCAACCAGTCAGGATTTTGCGGATTTTAAAACAGATGAAAGCAATCATTTAAAACTCCTGTTTTGCATTGACATGTTAAATGAAGGGGTACATGTGGAAGGAATTGACGGAGTGATTCTGCTTCGGCCTACGGTTTCACCGATTTTATATCTTCAGCAGATTGGTAGGGCCTTAAATACCGGAAAGGGAGAGAACTTTCATCCGGTTATTTTTGATGTGGTGAATAATTTCGACAGCCTGTGTTCCATTGATGCATTGCAGAAGGAGTTTGAGGAAAACATTCGATTGATACCATGCACAGAAACAGAGCGAAGCAAATATCATGATGCATTCCGCATTATTGATGAGCTGCGGGATGTTAGAACGCTTTTTGGAACATTAATGGAAAGCCTTAATGTTTCATGGAATGCATATTATATAGAAGCAAAAAAATATTTTGAGCAAAATGGCAATTTGAGAGTGCCAAAAAGATATGCCACAGAGCAGGGATTAAATCTCGGGATGTGGCTTGCTACCCAGAGAAGAGTTTATGCCGGAAAGGTTGTCGGCATTTTGAACGAGGAACAGATACAGAAACTCGAACGTATCGGAATGGACTGGGAGAATGGTATGGAACAGAAGTTTCGGGAAGGCTATGCCGCACTGGAAGCATACCAGAAGACCTACGGCGATACGGATGTCAATATCAATTATAAAACAGAAGAGGGTTACGCATTGGGCAGATGGGTCAGCAATACCCGTACTGCTTATAAAAAAGGAAAATTGGAGCAAAGGCGAAAGCAGCAGTTAGATGCGATTGGCATGATTTGGGATGTGCGGGAATACCGCTGGGACAGATGCTATCAGGCAGTGGCAGCGTACTATGAAGCACATGGCGATTTGGATATGCCGTATAACTATGTCGATGAAAACGGAAACTGTTTAGCTACATGGCTGCGCAACCAGAAAAATGCGTTTAACGGAAAGACGAATGCGTCACCTCTGACGCAGGAGCAGATAGAGAAATTAGAGGCACTTGGAGTGCAGTGGACAAATAAATACGAAGACAAGTGGCAGAAATGGTATGGACTGGCAGAGCTTTACTATAAGGAACACGGGGATTTAAAGGTATGTTCCACCTACTGCATGAATGGTGAAGCACTTGGCAAATGGCTGAATGCAATCCGCCTTACCAGAAAGGCGCCGGAGTCTTCAAATCGGAAATTAACGGAAGAACGTATCCGCCAGCTCGATGCGATCGGGATGGATTGGAAGGGATAAAATGAGGGAGAATATTTATGATACAACAGCTAAAAGGAAGGCAGGAGAATATGGTGCCCAAGGGAAAGAAAATCCAGCATTGGCAATTAATCCGTTTTTTCCTTATTATATATGACATTGTGGCAGTGAATGCAGCATATTTCCTTGCGTTGTGGATTCGCTTTGACTGCCGCTTCTCGGCAATACCGGTAAATTACTGGGAGGCATATGTAAGCTTTTCACCTATTTACACAGTACTTGCAGTTTTTGTTTTTGCTATGTGCAGACTTTATAAAAGTATTTGGCGTTTTGCCAGCTATAGTGAATTATTTTACTGTACGGCAGCAACGATCATTTGTTGTTTGATACAGGTGTTTGGAATTACTTTTTTCTTTACAAGAATGCCAATTTCTTATCATGCATTCGGAATTGTGGCACAGGCAATATTTATCATAGGCATCCGCTTTATGTACCGGTTTGTATTACTTCTTGGAGATATTCGTACAAGAAATATAGATGGTAATTGTAACCGTGTCATGCTGATTGGAGCAGGAAATGCCGGTCAGATGATTTTAAGAGATTTACATAAGACCAAAGAAACCAAGGATCGGGTGTATTGCATTATTGATGATAATCCGAATAAATGGAGCCGTTTTATCGATGGTGTACCGGTTGTTGGCGGACGTGAGGATATCCTTTCAAGTGTTGAAAAATACAAGATTGATAAAATCTATCTGGCGATTCCGAGTGCATCGGCAGAGGAAAAACGTGACATTCTGAATATCTGTAATGAATCCGGATGTGAATTAAAACAGCTTCCGGGCATGTATCAGTTCTTCACAGGAGAGGTTTCCGTTGGTGTAATGAAGGACGTATCTGTGGAGGATTTACTGGGCAGAGAACCAATCAAAACGAACCTTGAGGAAGTATTCCGTTTTATCAGTGGCAAGACCATTCTGGTAACAGGCGGCGGTGGTTCGATTGGAAGTGAGCTGTGCAGACAGATTGCAGGACATCATCCAAAGCAGTTAATTATTTTTGATGTGTACGAGAACAATGCCTATGACATCCAAATGGAGTTAAAGGATAAATATCCGGGATTAAAGCTGGTTACACTGATTGGATCTGTACGTGACAGCCGCAGATTGGATCAGGTGTTTGGAGAATATAGACCGGATGTGGTTTATCACGCAGCGGCTCACAAGCATGTTCCGTTGATGGAGGACAGTCCTTGTGAGTCTATAAAGAACAATGTCATTGGTACCTATAAAACAGCCTATGCCGCTGTTCGATATGGCTGTCAGCGATTTGTTTTGATTTCTACAGACAAAGCGGTAAATCCTACGAATATCATGGGTGCAAGTAAACGACTGTGTGAAATGGTAATTCAGACGTTTGACTATATGATAAAAGAAAGAAAATTAGAAAGTCTGCCGCTTTTGTATACACATGCAGGAGAGGAAGACGGAATAGAACCTTTTGATAAAGGTAGTCAATATGCGGCAACAGAATTTGTGGCAGTGCGTTTCGGAAACGTACTTGGCAGTAATGGTTCTGTAATCCCACTATTTAAAAAACAGATTGCAGCCGGAGGTCCTATCACAGTGACGCATCCGGATATTGTGCGTTATTTTATGACGATTCCGGAAGCGGTAAGTCTGGTCTTACAGGCCGGTACCTATGCAAAGGGCGGTGAAATCTTCGTACTGGATATGGGTTCTGCCGTAAAAATAGATACGCTCGCCAGAAATCTGATTAAGTTATCGGGATATAAACCGGATGTAGATATTAAAATCGAATACACGGGACTCAGACCGGGAGAAAAGCTTTATGAAGAGAAGCTGATGGAAGAAGAGGGGCTTAAGATGACACC
>CAYYZV010000207.1:0-4082 GCA_964476275.1 uncultured Roseburia sp. | reverse complement strand
ATTATTTCACTTCTTGAGGATTATGGTTTTATTCCGGATGATGTTAAAAGTATTATTTTAAATGAAATGAATATGGAGACGCTTAAAAGCTGGCATAAATTAGCAGCTCGTTCAGAAAATATGGCAGACTTTAGAGAAAAGGCTGAGATTTAGGTTTTAATTGAAAGAGATGAAAATCGTGAATATTGAAGCATTATCTATAATTACCAGGGTACAGAAGATGGAGAGTTGTTTTGATGAAGTTTCAAAAGTTTTGCATACTTGTCCTAAAGAAATACAGAAAGACTTAAGAGTTCAAAAAATGATATGGGAACTTACGGAATATATGGAAAGCGGCCAGTGGTTATGGGATTTTGAATGCGATTCCAGAGGCGAATTACCGAAAGGACTAAAGCGAGGTGTTTTAGCGGAGGATGCACTGTATAATTTATTGTGTGAGATAGATGAGATATAGTTGTCACTTCGATACATGACATAAATATTCGTATAATGTAATATATTAATTGAGAAGAGATAATCTTCTGAGTCTATTGGACGAAAAATATTTTCCGCTATCCGTAAAGCGGCATATAAAAGCACGGAGACAAAATATTTCTCGCCACCTGTAAGGAAAAAATAATGAATAAATATTATCAGGGAACAAAAATTGTAATTACGGATTTGGATTATATTTTTAAAAATTTATAATATCTTGTATTTTCATATTTTGCATGTTACACTAATCCTATTAGCAGACAATGCATAGAAGAATTAGTGTAACTATGAGGGCAGCGGATAGTTACCAAATTATCTATCATATATCAGATTATCTTATTTTGGAATTTTCAGAATTCCAGATATCAAAAATCGAATCAATCCCAGTATTTTATCAGGGAAGTATTCCAAAGTTTTATTATGAATAGTAGAAAAATGAAAAAGAAAAAAGTGACAGTTGTTTGTTAATTATTTTTTTCGTATAATTTTTATATGGTTCTATGTAGTCACGGAAAGGATACATATGAGAAAAGATGAAGGTTGGAAAGCATATTTTGATGACAACCACCGATATGCAGATGTTATTAATGGCATAGGCTGCAATGGAAAGCAGTTTGTAAAGCATACGGATTTGAAAGAAGCAGATACCGCATCAAGAGGAAAGTCAAGGGACTTGCTTAAGAAGACAGCTTTTGGTGTGAATTTTGCTATAATAGGGATTGAAAATCAGGAAACAGTTGATTATAAGTTTCCACTTCGGAATCTGCATTATGAAGTTGCGCGCTATGAAAAACAAGCAGCAAAAATTGGAAAACGAATACGGAAGGGGCAGAAAGATTTATTGCCGGGAGAGTATCTGTATAAATTTCGAAAAGATGATAAGTTATATCCGGTTATTACGTTTGTACTTTATTCTGGAAAGGAACCATGGGACGGTCCTAAAAGTTTACATGATATAATAGATTTTACAGATATTCCAGAAGAATTGAAATCAAAAGTAGCAGATTATTCAATTAATTTGATAGATATAAGAAGGCTGCAGGATACAAGCATGTTTCAGACAGATGTGAAATATGTATTTGATTTTATTCGCTGCGCAGATAGTAAAGAAAAATTATTTGAATTAGTAAGTAAGGAACCATATTATCAGGAGATGGAAGAGGATGCTTATGAAGTAGTAAGTATGTATACAAATTCAGCAGAGTTAATAGGTATGGAGAACTGTATTGGAAAGGATGGTAAGAAAGACGTGTGTCAGGCAATTAAAGATTTAATGGCAGATAGCAGAGCGGAAGGAAGAAAAGAAGGAAGAGAAGAAGGAAGAGAAGAAGGAAGAGAAGAAGGAAGGATGGCAGGTATTGAGCAAAATAGATTAGAGAATGCCCGCAGTCTGCTTGGATTATTATCAGACGAAATTATAGCAGAAAAGATAGGTCTGCCGTTGGAAACGGTAAAAGCTCTTCATAATGAAGCAGCAAATGAATAACAAATGCGGATTTAGATAAAGAAATATTAGGATGGTAAATTAGTTTGGGAAAATCATTGATTATTACAGAGAAACCAAGTGTTGCAAGAGAGTTTGCACAGGTATTGGGTGTATCTGGGAAGCAAGATGGTTATATAGAGAATGATAAATATGTGATAACCTGGTGTGTAGGTCATCTGGTGGAGATGGTTTATCCGGAGGTTTATGATGAACGGTATAAAAAATGGAAATTGGAGGACCTTCCATTTTTGCCGCAGAATTATAAATATGATGTAATTCCGGCTGTCAGTAAGCAGTATCAGATTGTGCACAGAATGCTGCACAGGGAGGATATTGATACGGTTTACTGGGCGGGTGACGCGGGAAAAGAAGGTCAGACAATTGAAGAAAATATTCGGAATTTTGGCGGTGTGAGAGAGGGCATGAGGGAACTGCGTGTCTGGATTGATTCACAGACAGAAGAAGAAATTCTGCGCGGTATCAATGAGGCAAGACCGATGTCTGATTATGCCAACCTTGGCAAGTCCGGTATTATGCGCACAATTGAAGATTATGCCATGGGTATTAATTTTTCCCGTGCAATGTCGGTAAAATATGGAAATCTCTTGAATAATGCTGCAGGAACTTCAAGCTATACAGCAATTGCAGTTGGAAGAGTTATGACGTGTGTACTCGGTATGGTGGTGATTCGTGAGCGGGAAATTCGCAATTTTAAAGAAACACCATTTTATCGTGTGGTAGGCAATTTTTCACCGGCAGGTATCACGGATGAGAATGCTGTGACACAGGCAGAATGGAAAGCAGTAGAAGGTTCGAAATATTTTGAATCTCCGCTTTTATATAAAGAAAATGGTTTCAAAGAGGAAGCATCGGCAAAACAGCTGATTTCAGAATTGACTGGAAGAAAAGCCACAGTTGTTTCTATGGAACAGGGGATTTCCAGAAAAAAAGCACCGCTGTTATTTAATTTGGCAGAATTACAGGCGGAGTGTTCGAAACGATTTAAAATCAGCCCGGATGAAACCTTGCAGGCAGCGCAGGATTTATATGAAAAGAAATTGACAACCTATCCAAGAACGGATGCCAGAGTGCTTTCCAGTGCAGTTGCAAAGGAAATCGGAAAAAATATCAGTCGTTTAAAGGGGTATGAACCGACCTCTGATTATGTAGAAAAAATTATGCAGGAGGGACTTTATCATAAGATAGCCAAAACCTCTTATGTCGATGATTCTAAGGTAACGGATCACTATGCAATTATTCCAACTGGTCAATTGACAAATTTAGGGTCGCTGACCTCTTTGCAGAGAGCGGTGTTTGATTTGATTGTGAGACGTTTCTTGAGCATTTTTTATCCGCCTGCGGAATATCAGACGATAAAACTTGTGGTAGAGATTTCGCATCAGGGAGCAAATCGTGATTATAACGAGAAGTTTTTTGCGTCCACCAAGATTTTAAAATCACCCGGATATTTAGAGGTTGCAAATTATAAAAAAAATGCAAATAGTAATGAGCCGGAGAAAAGTGGTGAAGAGAACAGAGCAGAAGGCAATGAGAATGACAGGGATGAAAACCGCAGTCTGTTTTTGCTTGCTCAGCAGGTTAAAAAGGGAGATGAGCTGCGGGTAAATGGATTTGATATTAAAGAAGGAAAAACTTCTCCGCCGAAGCGTTACACTTCCGGTTCAATGGTGCTTGCTATGGAAAATGCAGGGCAGCTCATTGAAGATGAAGAACTGCGAGCGCAGATTAAGGGTTCTGGAATTGGTACCTCAGCGACCCGTGCAGAAATTATTAAAAAATTAGTGCGAATTGGATATTTGAACTTAAATAAAAAATCGCAGGTGCTTTCACCGGAAACGTTGGGTGAAATGGTATATGAGGTAGTAAATATGACCGTTCCGGCATTGCTAAATCCGCGAATGACAGCATCCTGGGAGAAAGGTTTAGACGGTATTACCAGAGGAACCGTTGTGATGGAAGAATACCGCGAAAAACTGGAAGATTTCATTCGAAAAGAAACCTTGGCTATGGTGCAGAATGATTTAAAACAGCAGTTGATTCAGCAGATTCAGCCATTTATCGGAAAAGGTGCAAGGGGAGCTGCTGCAAAGAAAAAGTTAGG
>CAYYZV010000206.1:0-4128 GCA_964476275.1 uncultured Roseburia sp. | reverse complement strand
TTCCCTTGCTTGAAAAACTATATTAGCACCCCACTCGTGAGTACTTTTCTTGTACTTTTATCTTAGCACGAAAAATTTGTCTTGTCTACTTGTCTTTTAGAGAATTTTCTAAAAAATTTCGTAGGCTGTTAATATCTGTGAGTTGAAAATCGTCCAGTAATTTTTGTAGTTTATCAAGCTGTTGTTGTTTTGAAACTAAATCGGCTTTCAGAGTAGAACGAGTATTTTTTAATTTGTCTATGTAGTCTAATTTGTCGTTATACATATTTTGCAAAGTTTGATAATAGTGGTTTATATCAAGTGATAATGAAATAGCTTCATCGACAGTTTTCATTTCGGCAGGAGTTAGGTCTGTAATATAATCTCCCAGTCTTGCTTTACTTACGCAGGTAATATTTCCAAGTAACACATTTCCATCAAGTATTACTTTTCCGGAAGAATCTTTTTTATCAGTAATCGGTATCACAATAGGTAATTTAGAGGTTGTATGCGTTATAGGTGCTACCAATGTATTCGGTGAGGTTTTGGATAACAGTAGGTTTATTTTTACATAATAAGATACAATTAGCAAGAGAGAGGGAGCTCTTAGAACCATTAGGAGAACTTGTAGAAGTTGATGGATGTAATATTAGTGTGTATACAGAAGGAAAAGGTGATAAAACCCTTGTATTTTTACAAGGTGGTGCTTTGCCTTCTCCTATATTAGAAGCAAAGTCCCTTTATTCTTTACTTAGTGATAAGTATCGCATTGTTGTTTTGGAAAGACCAGGTTATGGTTTTAGTAGTGAAGAGAGTGAAATTATTCCGCTTAAAACAATAATAGATAGAGAAAGAACTGCTTTGCATAAATTACAAGTAAAAGCACCATATATTTTGATTCCACATTCTGCTAGTGGTATTGAAGCTATATTATGGACACAGCTTTATCCGGAAGATGTTGAAGCTATTATAGGTTTTGATATGTCTATCCCTGAATATTATGAAGAAATGTATGATATGGCTGAATTGCGACTGGCAAAAGAAGAAAATATGTTATTGCTGGATAGTTATTTGTTTTTTTATCAGGCATTAGGGTTGACAAGATTTCAACCTATAGATGAAATTTTAGACTCGTTTAAAACGGGAAATTTGACAGAAGAAGATAAGGCTATTTATAAAGCAATTGCTTATAAGAGATATCCAAATAAAACCATGATGACAGGTATGCTTTCACTACCAGAAGATATTGAGCTGATAAAAAGTATGCCGAAAACGGATGTGCCAATGCTGTTATTCATTTCTAATGGTAAAGAATTAGGTATGAGCAGTCCTGAAAAGTGGATTCAATTACAAAAGGGATATGTGGCTAATAACAAAAGTGCAACATATATAGAACTTGATTGTGGACATTCTATGCACAATATAGAATATAACCGTATTAGTATAGAAATAAAGTCTTTCATAGAAGGGCTGGATTAGTAGAGGTAGAAATATGATTTTAGCGGATAAAATTATTGAACTTAGAAAAAAGAATGGGTGGTCACAGGAAGAGTTAGGAGAACAGCTCGGTGTAAGCAGACAGGCAGTATCCAAGTGGGAAAGCCTACAGACCGTTCCAGATATTAACAAAATAATTATAATGACTGAAGTGTTTGGAGTATCAACAGATTATTTGCTGAAGGATGAGATAGAAATTGCTCAGAGGGAAAAGAGTGTGGAAAAATCTTCAGATAATCCGACTGAAGTGCGTGTAGTTGCAATAGAAGAAATAAATGAATATTTAGTCATAATCGAAAAGGTTTCAAAAATGATAGCCGGGGGGATATTTTTGCTTTGTGTATCGCCTGTTATGGCAATAGTATTATATGCAGTTGGAGAAAGTGGATGCACTGTTTTTTCATCTTATCAGGGGGCTATGTTTGGAAGTATTATACAAGTTCTGATTATAACGATGGCGGCTATATTTTTTGTAATAAGTAAAATACAACTGTCAAAGTATTCTTATCTTAAAAAAGAAAAGTTTGAAACAGAATATGGAGTTGATGGAATGATTAAGGAACATATAAAAAAATACGAAAATACATATTTGTTAAAAACTATTATAGGAGTGATTCTTTGTTTTGTAAGTGTAATTCCAATTATGATTTGTACGCTGCTTAGTAGAGAGAATGATGTGGCTATAGCTATAGGAGGAAGTATTATGCTTATTATTATTGCGCTGGGAGCTTATATGATTATAGAAACTTCTTTTTTGTGGAATAGACATAAGAAATTGCTTTGATATGGATAGGGAAAAAGGAAAGGCAGCTACTTAACAACTGGGTTACAAATAAAAGAATTGAAAGAGGTGGTTCTATTGGAAAAATAATGATTTTATCCGTATCGGAATCAAATGGAGAATTATTTGATAAGATATTGGAATTTATAAAACACTCAGGAGCATCTGATGTGACGGAGATAAATATAGGAAATCAAGATGTTATACGGATTGGAAAATTAGTCATCGACTCTTTACAACATACGATTTATAAGGAAGGAAAAGAAATTTATATAACAAATACAGAATTTCGAATATTGTATTTTTTAGCACTGCATAGAGGGATGACAATGTCGAAAGAACAGATTTATGAATATGTATGGAGTGGAGAGTATATTTTAGATGATAGCAATATTACATCACATATTCGGAGATTACGAGTGAAAATAGAAGATGAACCGGCGAAACCAAAGTATATACAGACGGTGAGAGGAATTGGGTATCGGATGCTGAGAGAGGACAACGTGGAGTAGAAGCGTTGTCCTTTTTTAGTATATGCGTAATGGAAATTTGAAACTGTATGTGATAGAATAATATATTAGTAAAAGAAGAGAAGGAGAGCAAGATAAAAGTCGCGACAGTGTCTCGATTTTTCAGAAGGGAAGTGTTTTTTTGAAAACAGAGCTTGTGTTATCGGAAAATTTAAATGGAGTATATGAAGAGATAAGTACATTAATACTAAGTAAAAAGAATGATGTAAAAAAAGTTGTAAATGATGCAATGGTTTTTCTATACTGGGGAATAGGTCAATGTTTGACGACAAAAATATTGAGAAATGAAAAACCAGAATATGGTAGAAAATTAATTGTAGAAATTAGTAATAGGTTGGCAAATGAATATGGAAAAGGATTTAATCGTGCAGCTATTTTTAGGATGATACAATTTTACCAGTATTTTCCTGAATATGAAAAAGTCGCGACATTGTCGCAACAATTGACATGGTCTCATTTTATCGAACTCTTGCCAATAAAAGATGACTTAAAAAGAGATTTTTATGCGACTATGTGTAAAAATGAAAATTGGTCTGTTCGAATATTACGAGAACGAAAAAAATCAATGTTATATGAAAGAACAGCGATTTCTAAGAAACCAGACGAAACAATTGCTATTGAGATTGCGGAATTAAGAGATGAACGGAAAATGTCATTGGATATGTTTTATAGAGACCCATATATGTTGGACTTTCTTGGACTAAAGGATACTTATAGTGAGAAAGATTTAGAAAATGCAATATTGGCAGAATTGGAAAAATTTATTTTAGAAATGGGGTCAGATTTTGCTTTTTTGGCACGACAAAAACATTTTGTATTAGATGGAAAAGATTATTATATGGATTTGTTATTTTATCATCGTACACTTCGTAGATTAGTTTTGATAGAATTAAAATTAGGAGAATTTGAACCAGAATATAAAGGGCAGGTAGAATTATATTTGCGGTGGTTGAATAAGTATGAAAAAGCAGAGGGAGAAGAAAGCCCAATAGCATTGATTTTGTGTGCAGAGAAGTCACAAGAAACAATAGAATTGTTGGAGTTAGATCATGGAAGTATTCATGTAGGACAATACTTGACTAAAATGCCACCAAAGGAATTATTGGAAGAAAAGTTGTCTATGGCAATTGCTAACGCAAGAGAGCAGTTGGAACAGAGAAAAGGATTTTAGAATACAGGTATAAAAAACACTATATATAGAAGGTGCTAATAATATTTTTGTATGGAGAGTGGATGAAATGATATGAAATAGTAACTAATAAGTTGCTATACATCGCAAAACCAGACCGTGAAGGTGGTAGAACAGTAGGTTCTGGTCGTGTTGCTGCTATCATTGAATAA
>CAYYZV010000205.1:0-4132 GCA_964476275.1 uncultured Roseburia sp. | reverse complement strand
ATACGAAGCAGCTGATTATATTTTGCTGTACGTTCTGCCCGGCATGGTGCACCGGTTTTAATCTGTCCGGCATTGACTGCTACTGCTAAATCTGCAATAAATGAATCCTCTGTTTCACCGGAACGGTGCGAAATCACAGCATGATATCCCGCAGTTTTTGCCATTTCAATCGCTTCCATCGCCTCTGTTAAGGTTCCAATTTGATTTACCTTGATTAATACGGCATTTGCTACATTCATATCAATACCACATTTAATACGCTTCTGATTCGTTACAAACAAATCATCACCCACAAGCTGTACCTTGCTGCCAAGACGTTTTGTCAGTTTCTGCCAGCCTTCCCAGTCTTCCTCGTGAAGACCATCTTCAATCGAAATAATTGGAAATTCATTTACCAATTCTTCATAAAGTGTAATCATTTCATCTGCAGTCCGGCAAATACATTCGCAGTGTTCTCCATGTTCGTCAAGCATCTGTGCCTGTGCTTCTCCTACAAATTCATAGCATTTATTTTCCTGACTGTAAAGTTCGCTGGCGGCTGCATCCATGGCAAATACAATATCTTTTCCCACTTCATATCCTGCCTTTACAACCGCTTTCTCTAAATAGGAAAAAACTTCTCCGGCATCCTTAAAATCCGGTGCAAATCCGCCCTCATCGCCAACCGCAGTACTGCGGCCTTCCTCTTTTAAAATATGCTTCAAAAAATGATATACCTCTGCACCCATACGAAGTCCATCCTTAAAGTTTGCGGCTCCGATTGGCATAATCATAAATTCCTGAAAATCCAGTGAATTTTTGGCGTGTGCCCCACCATTAATCACATTCATCATTGGAACCGGAAGCAAATGTGCACTGGTTCCTCCAAGATAACGGTAAAGCGGCATATCAAGAACCTTTGCGGCTGTTTTTGCACAGGCCAAAGAAACGCCAAGAATCGCATTTGCACCTAAGTTTCCTTTATTATCCGTACCATCCAATTCCACCATAATACGGTCAATTTTAGACTGGCATAATACGTTTTCTCCCAGCAGGGCATCTTTTATTTTTGTATTTACATGGTCTACCACTTTTTGTACACCCAAACCAAAATAGCGGGGCTCTCCATCTCTTAATTCAATTGCTTCAAATCTTCCTGTGCTGGCTCCTGAAGGCACTGATTCATGGGCAGTCACTTTTTTTCCTGTCGTTCCCGTTTCTGCTGTTACTGCTACCTCTATCGTCGGATTCCCTCTTGAATCCAAAATTTCTCTTGCGTGTACACCGATAATTTTCGCTTCCAAAGACATACTACTATTACCCTCCTTTTGGCATAGTATTTGTCTTACGGTTTTATTTTATGCGTTTATCAAAATACACCCGTTACAAAAATTTCGATTCCAATAAAAATCAAAATCACACCACCTAAAATAGCTGCTTTATTTGAAAGCTTCGTTCCAAACTTTTTACCAATTATAAGTCCGGCCATACATATTACAAATGTCACTGCTGCAATAATCAAAGCACAGACAAGTGCAGCTGCAAAACCATAGTCTGCAATCGTAAATCCTACTGACAACGCATCAATAGATGTCGCAACACCTTGCACTAAAAGTGCAGAAAAACCAATGCCGGCTGCTTTCTCTTCATCCTCTTCTTTCTTTTTAATACCATCCCATAGCATTTTACCGCCAATGTAAACCAATAAAATCAAAGCAATCCAAGGGATAAACTTTTCAAATGCTTTAAAATACTGAACAACTGTATGAACACATATCCATCCGGTCATCGGCATCAGTGCCTGAAAAAAAGCAAATACTCCTGCAATTCCACACATTTTTTTTCGTCTCATACCAGGCTCATTCAGCCCATTTGCCATTGACACAGAAAAAGCATCCATCGCCAATCCGACACCAAGCAGCACACTGTTAAATACAAACAACCAATTCCATTCCATCTTTCATTTCCTCCAAAGTTTGATACAAAATAAAAAAACCAGATACAGCCAAAGCCATACCTGGTATTATCTACATAAAAGGGCAGAATTCATGTATAGCTTCGCAGTTATACATGAGTCTCGCAATTTAAAACAAGCCAGACCTGATGGTCAGTATGTTGACTTGCTACGTCTTCACGCTCGCTACTCCCTCATGGGATTTTCTTGATAGATGTTATCACGATTGGAATTTGTTGTCAACGCCGACTGACATTGTTTTTCTTTTTATACAATCATATGATTATTGTTCACATACTTCCAAAGTTTTTACTCCAAAAATGAAATACAGGATGTGGAATAACCATACCCCTGCTAAAACCATTCTTCCTACCGGTACATTACTCATCATAATAAAGCCTATCGACATAAGAATTGTCACTGTAACCATAATGCGGATTTTGGTTTTCCAAGTCATCCCCTGCCCTTTCACATAAGTTTCCAAATTATCCTTATAGAGCTTTGTATTTATGAACCAATTATTTAATCTTTCGGAACTTCTTCCAAAACAATATGCCGCTAATAATAGAAAAGGAAATGCCGGAATCATTGGAACAACTGCTCCAACTGCGCCAAGTCCTACACCAATACAGCCAACTACTATGTAAATTCCCTTTTTAATGTTCATCTTTTTCCAGTCTCCTTTTCTCCTTTTTTGACTCTATTACATGCGAAATTGCCATGACCGGATGCGTAAAAATCATCCGAGGTCCTGAAAAACGCATTACTTCCCGTATCTTTTCCCGCATTTCGGGCTTATAACAGTGCACCTTGCAGTTCGAACAAAATGTTTTTGTTTCCATGAACGGACATTTGTCACTTCTAAGCTTTGCATATTCATTCAGTTTTGCACATTCCTGACAAAGTCCATTCTTTGTTTTGTGATTCTTTTTGCAATACAACGCTATCATATAGGATACCGTTTCTTTTTCTCTTTCGCGCTTACTTTGAATATCCTTACTCATATTTGTTTTCCCTTACGTTTGTTAGTTCTTTCTAACCCTTGTATAGTATACTAACATTTTGGATTTTTGTCAAAATAAAAAAAAGAAGCAACACCTTTTTTCTTCTGTGTCACTTCTTTTATCTGCTATTTCGGCTGCTTTCCAATATATGCCAAAATTCCCCCATCCACATACAAAATCTGACCATTCACAGCATTTGATGCTTCTGAAGCAAGAAAAATTGCAGGACCTGCCAGTTCCTCCGGTTTTAACCATCTGCCCGCCGGTGTTTTTCCACAAATAAAGGTATCAAACGGATGTCTTTCCCCATTCGGTCCGGCTTCACGAAGCGGTGCCGTCTGTGGAGTTTCGATATATCCCGGTCCTAAGCCATTACACTGAATATTATATGCACCATATTCGGAACAAATATTTTTTGTAAGCATTTTTAATCCACCCTTTGCAGCTGCATATGCAGATACTGTTTCCCGTCCAAGCTCAGACATCATAGAACAAATATTAATAATTTTTCCGGCTTTTTTCTCCATCATTGCAGGAAGAACAGCTTTTGCCATAATAAAAGCTCCATTTAAGTCAATATCCACAACCTCTCGAAACTGTTCTGCTGTCATCTCATGCATCGGAATGCGCTTAATTATTCCCGCATTATTGACTAGAATATCAATACTGCCCAGCTCTCGTTCAATCTGTTTTACCATATCCTGTACCGCACATTCATCTGTCACATCACAGACATAGCCATGCACCTGCAGCCCCTCTGCCTCATAAGCAGCGATTCCCTTTTCTACGGATTCCTTTGTCCGTCCATTAAAAGCCACTTTCGCTCCCGCTTTTGCATATGCCGATGCGATTGCATAACCAATTCCCTGTGTACCGCCTGTTATTAAAGCTACCTTTCCTTCTAATGAAAACATCTTCATAACCGTCCTATCCTTCTTTCCATACATCTTTGCTTCTATTTTTACATCATTTCTGTCATTAATCAAGATAGATTTACACTGCTGCCATTGTATTTCCAGCAGCAATTATCTATAGTTTTCTCATTTCCTAATTTTATTTTATTGCTTTCCTAAATTAAACAATGTATAATAATGTTTAGGTATGGTACTTTGCTACCATATATTTGAAACGTAACAATACATGTATTATGGAGGGTAAACCAATGAAACAATTTATGGACAAAGATTTCCTTTTG
>CAYYZV010000204.1:2374-4150 GCA_964476275.1 uncultured Roseburia sp. | reverse complement strand
AAAGCATGTTTGCGGCGGTGATAAAATCTGGAATCGCTATACACCAATTGAATAACTGTACAACAGCACAACTTAAAAAGCCGACAAAAGCGGTAAAATCTACCGCCTTGTCGGCTTACAGGAACCTGACACCAATTAATGCCGCTCATAGTATCTGTTTCCCATACGTTACCCTTTTTACAGCCAGTTTCTTCTACAATTGCATCTAGTATAAAAGTAGACAAGTATTTACTGTCCTTATATAATACCTAAACCTGTTGTTCTCATCCAATCAACACGTTCTTCCCTTGAAATGCAAACCCGTATTTTTGAATCCGTTCTGGAGCAATCCCTTTTTGGATCAGCACTGCCTCGTACTGTTTTTCTTCTATTTGTTTTAACGCAGATTCTACTGTATCTTTCAAAGTTTTCTCTCTTCTCTCATTAAACACCTTAAACTCTATAATGATAGCATCATCCTGCATATTTTTTGGTTCCAACATCACATCATATCTTCCATACCCACTTTCCCGATTGGATGTAAGCCAATATCGCTCCCGCAGCTCCACAAGCAGTCCCAGTACAAATCCATGGTAAAATTTTTCAGATGCACTCCGCATTGATTTTGAACCCGCATCAAAATAACTGAATATTTCCAGTGTTATCTCATTCATATAATCATTCATTGCCTCGATGTCACCGGACAGCATTGCATTTACAAATTCCCCATAATTTTCTTCCGCTTCTCTAAACCAGTCGTTTACCATCAAAAGAAACATCCTCTTTACCTCATAGTTGGTAATTGCAAGGTCATAAATTGGGAAACTGGCAGCAGCTGCCTCTTTTACACTCTGCCTTTTTATTACCTTTAAATATCCGCTTGCTATCAAAAGACTCCAAATGGCACTTTTCCGGTTATCTAACTGATTGTACACAATCTGTTCATCAATCGGACACTGAATTACTTCGTCATTTAATAATTTTTCAAATGCCGTTTTAATTCCTTTTTCCCCTTCTCTAATTATCTTGCCAACCAACCTGTTGCTGCTCGTATTCGCCCAATAGATATCATAAATTCCTTTATCAAGAAAATTTAATATTGACCATGGATTATAAATATCCGTATGTTCACCAAATGTGAATCCGTTATACCATTGCTTCACGGTTCTTTTTTCATATCCAAGGCTGCACTCATCCAAGGCTATAAATACTTCTTCCTCCGTAAAACCAAACGCTGTAGCATATTTATTTGAGGTAGTTGTAACCACTTCCAGATTATTCAAATCAGAAAAAATAGACTCTTTACTGACTCTCGTAATGCCTGTCATGATTCCCCTTGCCAGATAAGGATTGGTTTTAAATGTTGAATTAAATAAACTTCTGGTAAATGCCACCAGTTCTTTCCAATAACCAACAATATATGCCTCCTGCATCGGTGTATCGTACTCATCCAAAAGAATAATTACCTGCTTTCCATAGTAGCGGCTCAAAAAGTCAGACAACTGGTGCAGTACCATCGGTGCTTCCATAACACTCATATCAGACAGCATTCTTCTAAAATATGCTTTTTCTGTATCTGATAATTTATCACTTTCCAATAAAAATGCATTCTTTTCGTACTCTTTCATTAAAATCTGGCGAATTCTAAAATTCGTAGTTTCATAATCCGACTCCTTAATATTCGCAAAGGACAGATTAATCACCGGATATGTTCCCTGCAGCTTCCGGTACTCTTCATCTTCCCAAATGGCAAGACCTTCAAACAAATCTCCCCTATTTGCATAATTTACAGAAAAA
>CAYYZV010000204.1:0-2274 GCA_964476275.1 uncultured Roseburia sp. | reverse complement strand
TCCGATTGCTACTCTTTTTCCCATTTGCTCCCACCTTCCTGTCATCCATATCTCTCGCCTTTTGTATCTCCCACAAATACAAAATCCGCTACACTAATATTCTTTCATTAGTATAACGGATTTTTTTTTTAATTACAATTATATTACTATTTCACTTCCCATAATTACATCTCTTCTACAATATTATTTACCCAAACCCTTTTCACTACAAGCACAGTTCCTACTACTGCTTTAAATATTTCCGAACACTGGCAGATAAAATACATTGGAATCAATGGAATACTGGTAAAACGGCTTAACACAAATGCCACCGGTACCATAATCACCCATAAATATCCGCTGTCAAATAAGAATGTAACCACTGTCTTTCCGCCGGAACGTAAAGTAAAATAAGTAGCATGATAATAAGAATACAACGGCATAAAAATTGCTGCAATTCGAATCAAATTTGTCGCATATTCTTTTACAATATCCGAAGTATTATAGATAGCCGAAAAAATTGGTGCCGCTATCACCATAAGGATTCCCATAACTAAACAGGCAGCAGTTGAAAAGAAAATCATCTTTCTGTCAGTATCAACTGCCTTTTCCAATTCACCGGAGCCTAACTGCTGTCCTACAATAATCGCAATCGAGCTTCCCAATGCAAGGAAGACGACATTAAATAAATTGCTGACCGTAGAGGAAATATTTATCGCTGCTACTGCATCCAGCCCTCTCATGGAATAGCACTGTGTCAAAACTGCCATACCGCCGGACCATAATGCTTCATTGACCAACAACGGGGTGCCTTTTACTAAAATCTGCTTTGTCAAAGCTCCTGGAATCCTGAAATTCCGGTATACGCCCTGAATAAAAATATTCTTTGCACTATGTGCATGAGTCCAGGCAATTACAATTACCGTTTCTACAATGCGGGAAAGAAGAGTTGCCGCTGCAGCTCCTGCCACTCCCCATTTCGGAAATCCAAAATTACCAAAAATCAATAAATAATTAAATACTAAATTTACAAATACCGCAATCACACCTGCAATCATCGGTACAATCGTTTCACCGGTCTCACGAAGCGTACTGGAATATACCTGTGACAATGTAAATGGAATAATTCCAATAATTGTTACCATCAAATACTCCATGCCATACTGATGTGTCAATGCAATCCCTTCTGCACTTCCGTCATTCAGAAAAAGACTAATCAGAGCAGGCCCTGATGTCAAAAAAACAATGATTCCAAATACAGCAAATATAAGACAGCTAACCAGTTTAAACCGGAATGCATTTCTTACTCCTTCGTGGTCGCCCTTTCCAAAAAACTGTGCACTGAAAATAGATGCACCGGAAACGGCACCAAAAATACTAATATTAAATACCATCATCAATTGGTTGACAATCGCTACACCGGACATCTGCTCTGTTCCAAGCTGTCCAACCATGATATTATCCAGTAAACTTACAAAGTTCGTAATACCATTCTGAATCATCATCGGTGTCGCAACCATTAAGACCAATTTATAAAAATCTTTGTCACCAATAAATTTTTCTTTGAATTGTTTCCACATAACAATTGCCACTCCTATATAAAAAATGTGCCTTCGGCACATTCGCGCCGAGCCCAGTCGCTTGCGACAAATTACTTCTTTGCGCGAGTGCGCATCCTGCCGGAGGCTGTAATTTCATAGGAATTTCCTATGAAATTACAAAATAAGAAGAAAGCAGCTGCCTTCTTCTTATTCTATAAAATCATATTTTTTACTTAAGCCTGTGCCGGTACGTCTTTGATAGAGAAACTCATGCGTCCCATCTTGTCCTTACCCATGCATACAACCTTTACCGTATCACCTAATGTAAGCACATCTTCTACACGATTGATTCTTTCCTTACAAATCTTAGAAATGTGAACCATTCCTTCTTTTCCAGGAGCAAATTCAACGAATGCACCAAATTCTTTAATGCTTACTACTTTACCTGTGAAAAGCTGTCCTTCTTCGAAGTCTGTTGTGATAGTACGAATCATATCAACAGCACTTTCCATCATAGCAAGGTCTGTACCGCATACAGATACATTTCCTTCTTCAGAAATATCAATCTTAACGCCTGTACGAGCGATAATTTCATTAATTGTCTTACCCTTCTGGCCAACAACCTCACCAATCTTTTCAGGGTCAATGCTAATCTGAATAATCTTTGGAGCATATTCAGATACTTCTTTTCTTGGTTCAGCAATTGCTTTAGACATTACTTCATCCATAATGTAAAGTCTTGCTTCTCTTGTAC
>CAYYZV010000203.1:0-4155 GCA_964476275.1 uncultured Roseburia sp. | reverse complement strand
TCCTGGTCCACCGTGTCCTCCTGGTCCACCGTGTCCTCCTGGTCCATGCATAATCCATTCCTCCCTCCTTTCTGTTTTATATATACACCATATATTAAAATATATTTATCTGTCAAATGGTCTTTATTCCTTTTTCATTGCTTTATAAGCTTTATATTCCTGTGTTGCTTTTAATTTCTTATTGCCGCGAATCCACATAACCGCTGCTAAGATCGTAATCAAACCACCGATAACAGCTACCATGCGGCATACCTTTACAAATGAATGTTCTAATCTTTTAACCGTGGTATTCTCTCCTACCTTATTCATTCCAGAAGAATTTGCCAGTGCATATAAATTACGATGACACGCTTCCCGCATCGCATTTACAATCACTGCATCATTCTTATAAGTTTCTAATTCACTGGTAATCACTGGAATCAGCGCATCATAAGCAGTCGTTCCTGCTAACACTCCATCTGCCCCAGTGATATAATCTGTAATAATATTATCCGTAATCGACCAGCCGAGATTGCCCCATTCTTCTCGCATAATACCTGTCATTAGACCTTTGTTCGCTCCGGACCATGTTGTACCCCATCTGGTATATGCAATCATAACTCCATTCGCATCTGCTTCCTCAAACGGAGCCTGAAATGCTTTCAGATATATTTCACGGGCTGCCTGTTCATTCACCCAGACTCCTACGCCAATACGGTCTGTTTCAAAATCATTTAAGGCAAAATGCTTCATCATTACATTCACACCCTTATCCTGAATTCCTGTCACTTCATAAGCCGACATCTTTCCTGACAAATAGCCATCTTCTGAATAATATTCAAAGTTACGTCCTGAATATGGTGTACGGTGGATATTATTTCCCGGTCCGTAAAGTGTTGCCACCTCTGCCATCAGGCAGTTATTTCCGATTACCTTTCCAATTTCATACATTAAATCCACATTATAAGTAGCGGCCATAATATCCTCTGATGTAAAAGCAGTTGCCACCGCATCTCCCGAAAGCATTGAAACCGTCAGCCCCTGCGGTCCGTTCTCATCACGGGCACCCGGAGCCTGTACGGATTCAACCGGCATACGGAAATGGAATGCGTCTCCAATCATGGTCACCATTTCATCAAAAGTCAATTGATCCAATAATTTATCCCAGTCCGGGTCATCATAGGCTTTTCCAATCATGTCATATAAAGTCAAACCATTTTCCGCTTCCAGTACCGGCATTTCCATTACTTCATAATCTTTTGCATCATACTGTCCTATCTGCAAATCAGAAATCATGAGTTCCGTCAATGCCATTTTAATTGACTCTGTCGGGAATGTACCGCTCCAGTCATTACGGCTTAACCATACAACCTCGTTATCACTGCCTTCATAAAGATTTGGATCTGCGCTTGATAATTGATTCACAATCTGCGTACCGTTTGCTGATACCGCATATGTAGTTGTATCCATTTCCTCTATGGTTTCTTTCCATGTAAAAGCCGGATTGCCGTCTACTGTCATGCTGCCGTTTGTATTTTCAACTGTATAGCCTTTTGCTGCAAGCACATTATTGACTGCTTCATGTGCATCTAACGCCACTGTAAAATAGTAATCCCCTGCATCCAGAATATAAGTGCCTGCACCATAAGCGTCATAGCTTGCAATATCCCTGCGATTTACAAAAACAGTTACTGTTTCAGATGCACCTGGTTCCAGCAACTCTGTTTTATCAAATCCACAAAGTACAACCGATGCTTTTTCTACACCATTTTCTATGTCATACTCCGTATACGGACTCTGCACATAAACCTGAACTGTCTCTTTGCCTGCCACACTTCCCGTATTTGTAACCGTAACCATTACTTCATACTGGTCAGAGGCTTCATTGTAGTTTACTGTCATATCGCTATAAACAAATTCTGTGTAACTCAATCCATATCCAAATGGAAATGCAACCGTTTCTGTATATTGATAATCTCCGGCATTTCCCTTACCCATTACAAAATCTTCATAACGGGTTTCGTAATAACGATATCCAACATAAATACCTTCCTGATAAACCACATACTGTGTTGCAGAAGCCGGAATTACACCCTCTTCATAGCCGCTATAGGTATCCGGCGTAAAATTCCACATTGCCGGAGCCGAAAAATTATTGTATACATAAGTATCTACCAATCTGCCGGAAGGATTTACTTCACCTGCAAGAATTTCAGCTACTGCATAAATGCCGGATTCACCAACTCCGCCAATCCAAAGACATGCATCAATATCATATTCTTTTAAAAATTCCATTTCCATTGCATTTGAAGAATTTAATAAAACAATAACCTTCTTTATCTTCCCTTGTTCTTTCATAGCACAGATATTAGAAAGCAGTTCTTCCTCATTCTCGTCTAAATCCAGATAATCGCTGCTCTGATATTCCAAATCCATCTGCTCGCCGCCGACACGGGAAAATACTACAATCGCCGCATCCCCATATTCTTCCACGGATGCCTTGACTTCTTCACTATAAACACTCCATGGAGCTTCACATACTTCCGATACCGTTGGAAGCAGCCCTGCTTCGGCACGTTGATACTCTGATACTGCATTGCTCAGATAAAAATTCCACAAGGTTTCATTTACTTCAAATTCCGATTTTTCCAATGCTTCTTTTAAATTCACCGCTTTTGAAGCATCTATTGAAGCCGAACCCGTTCCCCCATACACCAGATTTACAGAAGAAGTAGAAAAACAGCTGATACGGCTTCCTTTTTCTAATGGAAGTGCATTATTTTCATTGGTCAGCAAAACTGCTCCTTCTGCTTCTGTCTGCTGACAAATCTGACTGCCGTATGCTATCATATCTTCTTCATTATCAAAATCCGGTTCATAATAAACCGCTGTTTCATCTGCATTTACCAGCTCATAAAACTCTCCTCCAACAAAAACCGACAACGCATTATCAAACATTCCCAAAACCGGAGTCAGTATGCCTGTCAATAAAGTTATGATCATGCCGATAATCGTAATTGTTTTCCACAGTGTGGTATACTTTCTTTTTGCCTTTTTGTAAATCTTCTTTCGCTCTTTTTCACCCATTTTCTTCTCCTTTATAAACTTTTGTCGGATTTTCAACACTTACTAAATTTCCTGTTGAACACCGCTTCTATTTTTAGTATATTAAGCTTATATTTTAGAAACAATCCACACATTTTTCATTTTGTCCAAAATCCAACACATTCACTATATTGTCGGATTTTGCATTATGAATGATAATAAGGAAAGACTTTATGACACATAAAAAAGAATACCGCAGTGCAATCCGCTCCCGCCGCAGAATACGGGAAGTATTTTTAGAATTGTTAAAAGAAAAAGAATTTGAAAAGATTACGGTTACAGATATTGCAAACCGCGCAGACCTCAACCGTTCCACTTTTTATGCCCATTACCCTGATATTTATGGCGTAGTGGAAGAAATTCAGGATGAAATCGTAAACAAAAATATCGCTTTGGTCCAGCAGACACAGTACCGGAATATACTCAAAAACCCTATGCCTTATCTTCAAAGCATTTCAGCCGCTTTAGAAGAAAATCTTGCATTCTATAAGAAAACCGGACATACCTTTAAAACAAACCAGCTTTTAAATAAATACAAACAAATGATGATGGAAGATTTAATGAATAATGAAACGATTCCAAAAGAAATCCATCGTTCCGCCTTTGTTTCTATTCAGATTCATTTCTTTCTAGGAGGCATTATGAACAGCTACCAGCAATGGGTGGAAGGAACCTTAGACTGCACCTTAAATGATATTTCCGAAGAAATTGCACATATTATCCAGAAATCTGCCTCTGAATTTATAGATGCAGACTGGCTGAAATAACATAAAATTCAACAATCAACAAAAGAAGAGTTTCAAAAACATATATAAAAAGGGTATGGGTGTCAGCTCCATGATGGGTTTAAAACAGCATCCAAACTTCACTAAGTCTGAATGCTGTCTTCTACATTATAAATATTAAAAATATTAATTATTAAACTTTTCCTTATTCAAATACAAACTCTACTCCAACAGCCATAGGAATCTCTGTGATCATGGCATTTATGCTGCCTTCGATTGAAACTTTCATCTCTGTGATTTGATTATCCTTTAAAAAAATCTCGGTACTTCCTTTTGCAAGACTAAC
>CAYYZV010000202.1:0-4163 GCA_964476275.1 uncultured Roseburia sp. | reverse complement strand
TATCAGGCATTATATGAGCAGAATCCGGATTTGATTGGATGGATTAAAATAGAAAATACAAAAATTGATTATTCGGTTATGCAGACGAAAGAGGAGCCACAGTATTATTTAAGGCGGAATTTTGATGAAAAGTATGACAGCATAGGAACACCCTTTGCCGATTATCGTTGTGAAGTGCTTTCTCCGAGAAGCTATAATGTGATTGTATATGGGCATTATACGAATTCGGATGCTATGTTTCGCTGGCTGTTAAATTATAGTTATAAACCATGGTATGAAAAAAACAAAATCATTCAGTTTGATGCTTTGACAGAAAAAGGAACTTATGAAGTAGTAGCTGCATTTTATTATGATGCCGCTGAGACAGTTTTACAGTGCTCTGGGGATGAGAAAAATGAGGAGTCCTATGAGTTTTATAACTATATTGAATTGGATGATGCAGAGGGCTTCAAACGTTTTAAGGAGCAGGTTGTAGAAAGAAAATTATATGAAACAGAAACAGACTTTGATGAAAATGATGAGCTGCTGACATTAATCTGCTGTGCACCGAAGGAATATTCGGGGATGGAAGAAGAGGGCAGATTTGTGGTGGTGGCGAAGAAGGTTTTGGATTAAAAGATAGGGGTGATATCATGGCAAGGACTGTAGCAATAGGAATACAGGATTTTGAAAAAATAAGACAGGGAAATTATTTTTATATCGATAAAACAGCATTTATAAAAGAATGGTGGGAAAGTGGTGATGAGGTAACATTAATAACCCGTCCGCGCCGTTTCGGAAAGACTTTGAATATGAGTATGCTGGAGCAGTTTTTTTCATTAAAGTATGCAGATAGAGGGGATTTATTTGAGGGACTTTCTATTTGGGAAGAAGAAAAGTATAGAAAATTGCAGGGAACCTATCCGGTGATAAGTCTGTCTTTTGCAAATGTGAAAGAAAAAGAGTTTCTACAGGTGAAACAAAAAATAAGCAGATTATTGAAAAATTTATATTCAGAGTACGAATTTCTTTTGGAAAGTGATGCTTTGTCAGCGGAAGATAAGGAATTTATCCGAAATATGTCGACAGAAATCAATGAAGCAGACTTGAGCATGGCAATTCATCAATTAGCGAAATGTTTGTATCAGTATTATGGGAAAAAAGTAATTATCCTTTTAGATGAATATGATACACCGATGCAGGAAGCGTATGTAAATGGTTTTTGGGAAGAATTGGTATCATTCATGAGAAATATGTTTAATTCTGCATTTAAGACGAATCCGTATCTTGCGAGAGCTGTCATGACGGGAATTACAAGGGTCAGCAAGGAATCGATTTTTTCGGATTTGAATCATTTGGAGGTGGTAACAACTACATCGGACAAATATGCAACGGCATTCGGATTTACAGAAGAAGAAGTATTTGCGGGATTAGAGGAGTGTGGACTTGGAAGTGAAAAAGAAAAGGTAAAACGCTGGTATGACGGCTTTACATTTGGCAGCTGCACGGATATTTATAATCCATGGTCAGTATTGAACTATTTAGATAAGGGCAAAATCGGAACCTACTGGGCAAATACAAGCAGTAACAGCCTTGTGAGTAAATTAATAAGAGAAGGAAATGATGAAATAAAGAAAAAGTTTGAAAGCTTACTGCAGGGAGAACATCTGCAGTGTGCACTGGATGAGCAGATTGTGTATGCTCAGTTGGATGAGGGCGAAGAAGCAATCTGGAGTCTCTTGGTAGCAAGCGGTTATTTGAAGATAGTTGATTATGAAGATGGCGATGAAGCAGAAATTGGAGAAGAACCATTGTATGAATTAGCAATTACCAATTATGAAGTGGAACAAATGTTTCGGAGTATGATTCGGAAATGGTTTCGAGAAGCAAAGGTGTCTTACAATTATTTCATAAAAGCGATGATGCTTGGTGATAAAAAGGCAATGAATACCTATATGAATCGTGTGGCAATGCAGACATTTAGTTATTTTGATACCGGGAAAGGACCGTGGGGAGCAGAACCGGAGCGCTTTTATCATGGTTTTGTATTAGGGCTTTTGGTAGATTTAAACAGCAAATACGTGATAACATCGAACAGAGAAAGTGGATTTGGAAGATATGATGTCATGTTAGAACCGAAATATAAAGAGAATGATGCCTTTATTTTAGAATTTAAGGTGCATGATGCTGATGAAGCAGAAACAATGGCAGATACTGTGGCAGCAGCATTAAAGCAAATTGAAGAAAAACAGTATGAAGCGGCTCTTATTGCGAAGGGAATAGAGAAGGAGCGGATTCGGAAATATGGATTTGCGTTTGAAGGGAAGAAAGTGCTGATTGGGTAAAAAGATAAACTAATTAATTTGATATTCTTTATCACTGTCGGACAAAGGCTCGCGTAGACTGGGGTCATTTGCTATGATATAATTAAAAAAATTTAAATAGTTCAGATGGTTTTATTAGGGAAGCAGATTGTTCTATGGCAAAGATTACAGAAAGAGAGCATATAAAGTATATTCGATTTGATAGTGATTGGTATAAAAATGTGGAGGAAAAAATCAATTATTATTTAAAGGAAAACAGTAAGAAATTTATTTTAGAGAATTTTGCAAGTTGTATTCCGTTAGAAAAAATAAGTGTTAAATTTGAGGAAGATGAGGAATTATTTTTTATTGCAACTATTTCTGATAAGGTTAGTCTTGAAAAACAATACACGGATGGAGAACGAGAATATGTTTTTGAGGGAATAGATATACCTGGTGATGTTGAAAAGGTATTGGCACATAGAGTATTGATGGATATGCTAGGTATAAAAGAGGGTGAAAAACAGATGTTTATTCCGGCATCAAGAGCTGGTTTGCAAATGTTATATAGACACTTTTTTGCTTCATATACAAAAGGAAATGGAGGATTATCAATACCTATTTATGAGTTTCTGAAATTTCTTCAAACATATACCAATAAAAATATTTATTCCGATGATGAGATAGAATTAATTGAATTTTTAGAGAATAATTTGATGGGAGGAAAAGTGGAATTTAGGAATAATGAATTTATATTCCAAGAGGGGGAAAGTATCATTCCATTGAATTATGCATCGTCTATGATTCATGAACTGGCTATATTTACAAGTATGCTAAAATCAAATGAAGACTTCAAATATATTTATTATGATGAAGTTGAGAATAGTGTACATCCGTTAGTTCAAGGTAATGTTGCCAGGGCAATTATTCGATTGTGTAATTTGGGAAAAAAACTTATTGTATCCACTCACAGTGATACTATGGCAGGAAAAATCAATAATTTGATTCTTTTATCAAGAATGCGTAATGTTATTGAAAAGAATAAAAAATTAGAAAAGATTGATTTAACAATGGCAGATATGCTGGGTATTGAAAAAAATGTAAGGGTTTATGAATTTATAAAAAGCAAAAAGGGAAAGGTAAAGGTTGAGGAGTTAGAGTTTATGGCATATCCGAGAATCGGATATGATTTTGGCAGATTTAATGAAAATATAGATCAACTCTACCAGGAATCAAGCTTTATTATGGAATAAAATGAATTTTCAGCTTAACCAAGGTGAAAAAGCATATTTTGGAAAGGAATATGTGCCCTATGGAAAGAAAGCAAAAAAACGAAAAAGCCTGATATAACAGCAAATTGAAGATTCGTTAGGCGTGATAACGAGATATTGGGATAAAGAAAAGCTTAACGAGGAAATTATAGGATGCGAAGAAAAAATCAATAATAAGAATCAGTTAATGACTGCAAGAAAAAGTTTACAGAAAGTGCCGGAATATAAAAATAGAATAAAAGCAATGCAATATATAATAAATGGATTATTTGAAGATTATGAAGAAACTACCGGTAACAGAAAGTTATATGTTATCAAATGCTTATTCAGAGTATGGTTGCAATGTATATGAATAAGTTAGAAATATCATATCGTCATGAATCTAAATTGTTAACGGATTATAAAGATGTACTTTTTGTGGAAGGACAGTCTTTGTATCCGTACTATATAGCAGCATTATTATCATCAAATTTAGATTATATTATGAAAAAAATGTTAATAAAGTATATCAGGGAGTTGTAATGAATGTTACACCGGATAAATATGGTAATCTTTTTGGATTTATAACTCATAAGCCGGAAAATATGTATTTTAATGAATTAGATAATCC
>CAYYZV010000201.1:0-4166 GCA_964476275.1 uncultured Roseburia sp. | reverse complement strand
CGAGTGCCTCCAGAACTTCCTGTAATTTTACCTTCATTTTATCTGCCTTTCTCATCAGCCCAATTTATATCTTCGGTCTTTATTCTTACCAATCAGAATAATCTTCCCGTCTGATATAAGTGGTTTCAAAATCTCTTTTGTTCGTGTCTCTTTCACACCTAGCAAATCGCAAAAATCCTGCAAACGATACTCTTTACCATCTTCCATATGATTCAAAATCATTTCTTGCTGTTTACCTGATTTTAAGCCTTTTTTATCGTCGGTTTTTATCGTCGGTTTTTTATCGTCGGTTTTTATCGTCGGCTTTTTATCGTCGGCTTTTTTGCCGTCCTTCTCTTTATTCCTCCAAACTCCATCTGCACCAACTTGTCCATACTGACCATACCGCAATATTGACATATACTGTTCACATCCCATCGCACTGACAGAGACACCGCCATATCCTGCATCAATAATCGGAAGAGGAGCATTTATGGTTTTACATTCTGCTTTAATTTTTATAAAACCTCTGCCCCAAGACTCTACATCCCCGGAACGGAAGGAAACGTCTGCAATCTTAGGATTATTCGGTACGGATTCATGTTTTTCATATACCCTTTCATCCGTAGGCACACGTTTCGACCAAGAACCCATATTAAATATAACCATCTTGTCTTCATATACTGATATTTGGATCGGAACGCCTGTCGCATAGTCCTTGTGGTTAATGGCATTCAGCAATAATTCACGAACAATGCCTCTGGTCAGCATATTGGTTTCGGTCCGCTGGACGCCTTCATAATCTACCAAAGCTTTAAAATACTTTGTAAATATCAAGTCTATCGCCTTGTCTACCTGCAAAATCAGCGGGCCCTCCACGACATCCTGATATTGTAAATCCTCTATCGGCTCCGCATCTTCTCCAAAGGCTCCTACCAATGAAAAATAACCAATTTTAATATATGAACCAGTCACATAATATTCCGGTGTAGGATGAAATAGTAAAATCGCAGCTCTGGTTAAATATTCCCCATCGAACAATTTCAGATTTCTCAGCAGCAATTCATCTGAAATATTCACTTCATTTTCGGTCATCCTGTTGCTCTTTACGGCCTTTTTCCTAAAAGCATCCAATGCTTCTTTGCTTAAATCTGATACTTTCACTGCCGGAATCGGAACCGCGTCCCACGTTTTTCCCGCACGTTCCAGAAGAAAATTCTGCAATTCAAATCCATTCAATTCATGTAAAGTTGAGCCGGAGCGTTTATAATATTTCCCCTCACAAGAAACCGCAAACGGATACTTTATAATTCCAATGGAAATATATTCTCGTATACCATCTTTGGATTCCCAAATTTTATTTTCTCTTTCAATTGTCTCAAGAGCTTTATAACGTTTGTCGGTACTATCCAATATCCCTGTATAAATCGCGCCGCAGGCATATTGATTAATCATCTTACTCGAAATGCTTTCGGGTACAGAAGCACCATAACGCACATTTTCAGCCCCATTTGCTTTGTGAATATTTATGCTGGCTATGATACCGAGTTTGTCATTAATCTTATTAGGCAATCCTTCAAGCATCCTTTTAGAATCTTCGATTCCCACCACATAGCCGTCATCATTTACGCCAATATATAAAGTACCGCCTTCTGTATTGGCATAACCGCATAGCCATTTCAGATATTCGTCCTGCCACGACCATTTCCATTCTGTTTGTTGTGATTCTTGGCTTTTATTATAATCACTGAAATTATCCATCTTTTCACATCCTATATTTTATTAAATGAGAATTTTCTCTATATTTTGAACGATATATTCTTGTGCTTGTCGTCCATAAATCACAAGCAAATATTCCATGCCACTGCTTCCGACTCTTCTCTCAGCTCGAATTCCCAGTTGAAGTCCTTTTTCGGTCGGTACTGTAATTGTTTTATTTAATTCTTTGCTATATTCTTCATGCAAAAATTCATTCATTTTCAGCCATTGCATTATCTGTTTATAGTTTATCTTTTTATAAACATTCTCATCAATTAATTCATTGATTTGCTCAACAAACCTTGATATTGCCTTATCTTCCCTGTAAACAAACGAGCATAATACTTCTATCGGAAAATCCATTCTATCGCTCTTTTTTGCCTTCTTTCCAATATATCCATTATTTCTTTTTATTTCTTCTAATATTTCCTTTACGAAAAACATACAACGAATAACATTGGGATTATTCAAAACAGAATCTTCATCCGCAGGTAAATTATTTATTGGATTATTTCCATCTGAAATCCTCTGAAGATATACAATCGCTGTTTCTAGTTTTTTCATATCTACTGATTCCATAAAACCACCTCTTCTTCTAAATATTTCTTAAGTCTTTTCAGTTTGTGTACTGTAATTTTTTCCGAATAATGAAGCCCATCATATGTCGAATGCAATACAGGATATTTCCCCTTCGTTTTTAATATCATATGTTCTGATATCATCCAGTCAATTACGGACGCCAGTGTTTCATACGGCATTTCTTTGTATGTACCAAATTCATCTATGATATTTAATTGATTTTCAAAAACTTTTTTACTATCAACACCTCTTAATACATCTATAAGCGTTGCTTTTCCAAAGAATTTATCTCTACTTACACTTTGAAGTGCTTTCAGTATTGTAAATATCAGTTCATTCAAATTGTAGTTTCCATACAATACCTGCCCAATATCTGCACGAATAATTTCTACATATTCCTCTTTTAACACTTTATTTGCTATCGTTTGATCTTCGTCAGATATAGGCTTGGACTGTAAGGTTTCATTATTTTGAGATTTTCTGATCATTTCATCTTGAGAATCTTCTGGTTTCTCCAACTCATATCCCATCTGTTCATAAAAGTATTTTTTATTAAGCATTTTACTACAACCAGTTCCGTTTGACTTATAATTTGTACATCCCAAAAAGAATCCTTCGTCTCTTCCTTTCTTCACAATCAAATATCCGTCTCTACACTTGTCACACTTTTGAATTGACATTTTTCCAGCACGATAGTCATTCGTCATAAATCCACATACTTCAGGCTCATTTGTACACATATACAATCTAAGTCCATATGCCTTCTTGTATTTCAACTGTAACGGATAACCACAAAGGGGACAAGCCTTTTTCTGGGTTTTGACAACACTCTCATTCCAGTCTCCCTGTAGTACAACATTCTTATAATCTCGCTTTAATTCAAGTAAAAATTCTGAGGGATTTTGCTCCGGTGCAACAAAGAATACTCTGTTTTTTGTTCTAGTCATCGCAACATAAAATAATCTTCTTTCTTCAGCGTAATCAATTGATCTGTCTCCTTTTATAACAAATGCAAGAACCGGATCATCTTCTATCTTTGACGGAAAACCATATGCTTCATTCTTTCCATTAACAATAATAACATCATCATAACCCAATCCTTTCGAAGAATGGGCTGTCATAAATGTTATATCTAAATTCGGATATTTTACACTTTTTATCTTATCTCCCCGATTGATGTATTCAAATAAGCCCGAACGTTCAAGATGATCTCCATCAAATCCAAAACGTCCCAATAATAAAATCGGTCCCGGAGTTTTATTTTCCTTTTTCTTATATTCCAGAAGCCTCCCCAAGGCTGTTTCTACCGCTGAAGATAATGCATAGTTGGCACCACTTCTACGATTACCATTAGGACCTTTTGAAGTGCTATCATATGTATATATTATAACCGGATCGTCTATTCTCTTAGGCGATATCAACTGTTTGTTGATTTGCTCAGAATTACGCTGAATAAAACTTCCCGCAATGTCAATTACTTCTTGGGAATTTCTATACGTCTTCACAATTTTAAGCATCTTGGCATAACCCATTTTTTCTGCAAACTTTGTAAACAATGTTATGTCAGAACCGCTAAATGCATAAATGGATTGCCAATCATCTCCAACTGCTATGATCTTTGCTTCTGTTACCTCTGACAGGGCCTTTGTCAGATCAAACCGTTGTCTGGAAATATCTTGATACTCATCAACAATAATATATTTAAAATCTAACTTTTGTTTCATTTCCTTAACTTCAGTTAAAACTCTTGCAGATTCATTGATCATATCTTCAAAATCCACTGCTTTATTTTCCTTTAGCCAACGTTCATATTCCAAATAACAGTCATTACATATATCTAAAAACAATCT
>CAYYZV010000200.1:0-4169 GCA_964476275.1 uncultured Roseburia sp. | reverse complement strand
GATTCTTCTTAATTTCATCAAAAGGCACAATTTTCGGTATTAACCGACAGCCCCTTTTATTTTTCTATAGAAAAGATCTTGTGATTTTATTTAACTTCTCATTCAACTTTGCATACACCCGCTGCACCATCCATGGTTCTGTGCTTTTCTCCAAAGCTTCTTCCAGTAAAAACCACTTTACGCCGCTGTTTTCATCAGGTTTTACCCGCAGTACCTCAGCTTCATCTGCTTCCAGCAAATATGTAACGTTTAAATGCAGGTGAGACGGCACATAACTGTCGCGCTTCACATGCCCGTCCACAGTAAGTATTTCAATAGAAAACATCTCTTCTGTAACTGGTGCAATCGTTTCCACACCTGTTTCTTCTTTTGCTTCCTTCATAGCCACTGCCAGCAAATTTGTTTCACCATCTGCATGACCTCCGGTCCACGCCCATGAATTATAAATATTGTGATAAATCATTAATACCTTTGTATGCTCTTTATTTATCAGCCACGCAGAAGCAGTAAAATGTGCCGTTTTATTCTCTCTGGTAAAAATATTTCCTTCTTTTTCTAATAGCTCAAGCATAACCACTTTGTCATTGCTTTCCTGTTCGTTATATGGCTGGTAATCTCTTAGCTGTTCCAGTAGACTCATATTCTTTTTCCTTTTCCTTACATGCCAGCAGAAATATTGCTAATTTATAACTTTTTTGTTTCAACAATTATCTTATATATTAATTAAAATCTTGTCAATTCGCCACGCTCTGTCAAAAAGTCCAGAAATCCTTCGCAGCCTGCCAAAACATCTCGATAAGTGGCATCAAAATCTCCGGTATACCACGGGTCCGCCACATCACGTCCTTGACCAGCAAAGGACAACAGCTTATATATTTTCCCCTGCGGGTCCCCTCCTGCAATGCGGTTCATATTCCGAATATTAGCCGTATCCATGCCAATCAAATAATCATAATCCAGATAATCCTGTCGGGTCATCTGTACCGCCCGGTGCGGAACCACCGGAATCCCCACTTCATTTAATTTTCGCACTGTACCATAGTGCGGGCCATTGCCGATTTCCTCGCGGCTTGTTGCAGCGGAATTAATGTGGAAAAGGTCGGAAAGACCTTGATGAGTTACTAGGTGGGTTAGGATGCTTTCTGCCATGGTACTGCGGCAGATGTTGCCGTGGCAGATAAAAAGTACTTTCATCATATATTTCTTCCTTTCCAGATTGCTCTAAACTGCCCTATTTTGCCCAGTTTCAGCGACTTTTCCGCATGTGTCTCTGCTTGTTAAGAAATCTACATTTTTAGCAAAATGAGGCAAAATTATGCAAGTTACAGCCATGTGTAGTAGTAAAAACGTAGTAGAAATCGGGTGCTTTTACTACTCTTGTATTTTAGCACAGACTGGCTGGTTTTTGAAGATGTGTGGAACCTTTTAACGATGAACACCTGTTTGAGCTCAGCGAAAATGGAACCATCCTATTTTTTGCTGACACAAGTTGATTATTTTATTCTTCTTCGCTAAGACGCTCTTCTGCATCCGGGAACATTTCATAAAATAATTTTCTGAACGGCAAATTCAGAGTAGATGAAACTAACGAACTCCATACTCCTACCTCAATAGAGCCCCCTTCAACGCACCAGATTTTATAATGAACATCCGAATATTTATTGATGCTAATATGCTGATCATTAGTTGCATCTGAATACTTTAACTTGTATACATCCGTTTTGTACTGATTTACAGAAAAATCAATATGCGTAAACGCTTTCTTTCCCGGGAAATATTTTGCATGAACAAAATTCAAAACAATAATATCATCGCCATCAAGTATTTTGTCTGGATTCCATAATTCTTCTAAGCCAATATGAAAAAATGTCTCTCCTTCTTCTTGATCACGAGAAACCGTAAGTAATAATTTATTCAAGCTCTCTGGATCTCCATGCACTACTGTCTCGCTTCCATAAACAAGGCTATCAATCTCGGCCCACACAAGTTGAATTCCCCGGAATTTCTGAGAATCCCAGGTTGCCGTTACAACTTTTTGATCACTTAAAACTGAAAGATGTTCATCACATCGCATTTTAATTTTGACATCAGATAACATTGTGAGTATTTCAACTGTCAATGGCATCGTTGAAAATACTCTTCCTATGCTGGTATCTAAAAAGAGATTATACAAATAATACTTTCCACCTATTTCAAATCCTTGCCGCCCAAACTTCGCATTTGTGACTTCACTCAGGCCATATTTGTCATGTTCTAATTCCAAGCATTCATGATTCAATATATCTTCTAATCTTTGTATGGATATCATCTTTTCTTGTATCAAATAGCAACTAAAGGCACATAAAATTTCCTGAAGATTATCTAATTCAAAATAGTCCTTGAACTTCAGATGATTGCTTAATACATTCCATAATATGGTAGCATCAAGTGTGTCGGAGTTTTTAGGTTTTAACACTCTAAAACCAACATACCAAAAATCCCCATCAAAACACAACGATAATAATTCTTCTATATCAACATTACATTCTTCCCATATATTTAGTTCATCATTGACTAAATCTGATAAGAAAGCCGGAATAGTGCCATCATACTGTCGAAACAGATTCCATGTCCCCGATGGCCTGTGTTTCATATAAAAATTGGGCCAGCAAACATACTCTATCCCACCATGCGGTGTCTTTTTCATACAACGCATGTAATAATTGGCATACCAAAATGAATCTAAAGCTGTAACCTTATCAATAAAATAGATTAAATCCTTCTCCATATTGTTGTCTTATACTCCTATCCGCTTTCCATCTGCGAGAATAAATGCCTGCTCATATCTGACACCCAAAGCCTCTGCAATCTCAATCATTTCCTCAAAAGAAACTGTCCCACGTTTTAACTTTTTATTAAAGTTCTGAGGTGTCTGCCCAATACGCCTACAAAGCTCCGCCAGAGTAATATTCTGTTTCTCACACAACTCTCTTATCATATCTGATGTTGTCATGGTCCACCTCCGCTAATATTCCTAATTATAAACCATTTGGTTGATACACACAAGATATCTCTATAATCATTTACAGAAGAATAAAGAAAAAGATATAAAAAAAACGCCCCAGCCTATATAAGCCGGAGCATCTCGTTTCTTCCATATTAAATTACTTTAAACATCTTCTGCGACACCGGCTTTTCTCCCTGCGTCTTCTTCAGTTCCTTTCGTGCCACCTCTAATTCCTGCAGCCGCTTAAGCTCATCCGTTGCATCATCCAATCCTAGATGCGTATATGTGTTAAGCGTTACCCCGATATCGCTGTGCCCCATCAGGTACTGCAGCGTCTTTGGATTCATTCCTGCCTTTGCCATGTTACTGCAGTAAGTATGACGGCAGACATGAGGCGTAATATTCGGAATCTGCACCCGGTAGATTTCATTGTAGCGTTTCACCATGTTATTGAAGCGGTGTTCCCAGTGCATTGCTATCAATGGCATTCCATTCTTATCCAAGAACAAGAAACCCGAATGTCCATCAACGACTTTCTCAATCTTCGGTCTTTCTCTATCCTCAATAATTGCCTGAAAACATCTGAACACATCTTCTGTCATAGGAAGTTTCCTTGTTCCGGCATTGGTCTTCGTGGCTTCAACAACATACTTCATTTCTGACGTTCTAAGCAACTGATGGTCAATACTGATGATTCGGTTCTTCATATCCAAATCCTTAAGTGTTAGCCCACAAAATTCCGAAATACGCATTCCTGTGTGAAATAGAATATACACAACCTCATAATATTTGCAGTAAACATTATCATCGTGTACAAACTTTAGAAACTTTCGCATCTGATCCTTGCTGACCGCTTCTCTAGTCACACTGTTATTTACCACAACACCGGCAAGCTCAAATCCAAATGGATTCTTGTGCAGTACATCATCGTCTACCGCCATCTGAAACGCTGGTCTTAGCACACCTCGGATGGTATGAATGGAACTGTAGCCTCGCCCATCACTCTGCAGCTTTATCAAAAACAGCTTTGCATCTGATACCTTTACCTGCGATATCTTCTTTTCTCCAAAAGGTTCCTTTTGAAGAATACGCTGCACGGTTTTGTAGCCTGCTCGCGTGCTATCCCTGACTCCCGTTTTAGTTCTCAGGTAACGCTCCACCAGCTCTATCACGGTCATATTCT
>CAYYZV010000199.1:0-4177 GCA_964476275.1 uncultured Roseburia sp. | reverse complement strand
TAGAAACAGACACAACAAAAGAAAGGTTATATTCGCCCTGATCACAAACAATGACGAATTCGCCCTTTCTAACATCACCTTCTACAAGGCCTTCACTATGAAATTGATAACGAACCCGTATCTCATCTCCCTCAAACTGAGGCGTCAGACATTCCATTCTGGGATATGTAGAATATACCATTCCCCGCAGCTTTCTTATCTGACTGCTATGTATGGTAAATTCTCCGAATCCATCTTTCCCCTCTATTACTTCTAACTCAATACGCTCTGTGGAGAAAGAAATGCCCGGCTCTCTATAATCAAACGTACCATATGCAAGCTGCTTTACCTTTTTTCGCAATTTGACACCTACTTCATCATTTTTCTTAACCGATTTCCATTGCTTTTTTTTAAACAATAGTTATAATGAATTATAAACTAATTTGGAGGAGTAATCAATGATAAAACATAAAGATCATTTTCACGGAAGTGATTTAGAAAAAATAGAAGCAATTTATGGTATAAAAAAAGAAGATATTATCAGCTTTTCAGCAAATGTAAATCCACTGGGAGTTTCCCCATTACTTCGGGCCTCTCTTTCTGAAAAAATTGATGCCATTACCACCTATCCTGACAGAGAATATACATCCTTGCGCAAATGTATTGCAGATTATTGCCATACAGATTTTGAAAATATTATTGTAGGAAATGGCTCTACGGAATTAATTTCTTTATTTATTCAGATTGAGCACCCGAAAAAAGCTCTTGTTATCGGACCAACCTACTCTGAATATGAGCGTGAAATCGCTTTAGGCGGCGGTACGACCCTTTACTATCCATTAAAAGAAAAGGACAACTTTACACTGGATGTAGACCATTTTATCTCAAAATTAAATGAAAGCATTGATCTGCTTGTAATCTGTAATCCAAATAATCCTACCTCATCCTGTATTACCCGCAAGGCAATGCGCCGTATCTTAGATGAATGCAAACAGCATGATATTTATGTTATGGTAGATGAGACTTATGTAGAGTTTGCTGATAATATGGCTGAAATTGATTCCATACCACTGACCAATTACTATAACAATATTATTATTCTCCGGGGAACATCAAAATTTTTCGCAGCTCCGGGACTTCGTCTTGGCTATGCTGTTACCGGAAACAGGGATTTAATCAAAGCAATCAATACACGCAAAAATCCATGGACGATTAATTCTCTTGCAGTCGTTGCCGGTGAAACGATGTTTAAAGATACTTCCTATATCGAAGCAACAAAGCAGCTGATTTCTTCCGAACGGGAGCGCTGTTATCAGGCGTTATCAGCTTCGCCGGATTATAAAGTCTACAAACCAAGCGGCAATTTTATGCTGGCTAAAATAATGAATGAACAATTAACTTCTGAGTACTTATTTGACAAAGCCATCCGTCAGGGAATGATGATTCGTGACTGCTCTACTTTTCCATTCCTCGACAATAAGTTTATCCGCTTCTGTTTCATGAATCAGGATGATAACAGCAGATTGTTAAAATGTTTGTTAGAAAATTAACAAAAATAAAAAACCATGTCCACCGCCACTGTTCGCTGTACATGGTTTTTTTATTTCCTACATAAACAAATCCCCAACTTTCGTTATACATTTCAGCATAAGTAGGCATCATATTCCAAAACGTCCCAAAGAATGAACTTAAGAAAAGATTAAATAAATATTATAGAATTCCTCTGCTTTTTCATTATTATGCCAGCTCAGGTATTTTCTTTGAGCAGGCGATAGCCAGTGCACCAGGTCCAATGTGGCAGGATACACTTAATGACAATGGCGCCATTACGATTTCCATATCCGGAAATGCTTCCTGTACTTCAACTTTAAAAGCTTCTGCCGCCTCCAAATCATACGTGTATGCCATTTCTAAATGCATATTTTTGCCTTCCGGATCGTTGAAACGCTCTGCGAAATCCTTCTTCATTGCTTCAATCATCATACTCTTAGCCTGCTTTACGGTTCTTGCTTTGGCAAAAGAATCTAACTTTTCTCCCTGAATCTGTAAAACCGGCTTCAATTTCAGTAAAGTACCAACTGCAGCAACTGCAGGTGTGATACGTCCGCCTTTTTTCAAATATTCTAAAGTATCTACCATAATATAAATAGAAGATTCTAATTTCTCACGCTCTAAAATCTTTTTGATTTCCTTTGCCGAACAGCCTTTTTCTGCTAATGCCATCGCATCTAACACAGATTGTCTTAAGGTTACGGAAATTCTCTGGTTATCTACTACCTGTACTTTTCCATCATAATCAGCTGCAATCATCATAGCCGTCTGGCAGGAACCACTAAGCCCCGATGACATTGGAATATGTACAATCTCATCGTATTCTTTTAAAAGCTCGTCCCATGTATCTGTTAAATTTCCCACTAACGGCATGGAAGTAGAAATGCTTACATTACCTGTCAGCATTCGATAAAAACCTTCCTGATCCAAGTCAATATCTTCATACAAAGTCTTATCATCAATAAAAAATGGCATCGGAAGTACTGTGATTCCAAGTTCTTTTGCCTGTGCCTGTGTAATTCCACTGTTACTGTCTGAAACGATTGCTACTTTACTCATAGTTCTTTCATCCATCCTTTCAACTTCGATATTATAAAAATTTTAAAATAACTTTGGCAATAAAGCTTTTACAAAACATGTCATTTTGTAAAGATTCTTGTATTATTTTACCATGTTTCTACGTATCTGAAAACAAAAAAATTGCGATAACTATTTAGTAAATCTGGTATAACAGCAAATTATGTAATTATCGTCCTAAAATACCCCGAAATTCCCCATCCAGCAGCATTTTTATAAAAGCAGTATCTCGTTTTATCCATGGATCTGCCCCGATTCGCATGTTAGTCCTATAAATAATCTCCGGTGTCTCCCATACCGGCTCATAGCCCTTTTTAATCTCACTGGTTGTTAACGCAAGCGGTACACGTTCTTCTGTTATCTCACATAAATAAAATAGTGAATGACATACATATTTAGTATCTGCATCAAACATATCCCTGCGGATTTCTGTAATTTCACCAAGTTCCTTTATGCATTCACCTTTTAATACCAGCCCTGCTTCTTCACGCAATTCACGCCGTAAAGCTTCTATGTGGCTTTCTTTTGCTTCTACTCCGCCGCCGGGAATCTTGTACTCTCCATCCTTGCTTTTCTGCATCGCTATTTTTCCATCTATCAGGACAATTCCCCGTATGTTATACTTTTCAAATACTTTTGTTGTATCAGCATAATTCTTCTCGTCAAAAACCGCCAGTATTCTCATAAGCCACCTCACATCATTTGTTAATTATTTACCTAAATGATAGCATACAATATGACCTGTGAAAAGATAGAAATGATTGTTACTGTTTGCAGAGCCAACTCTACGTAGTAACAGTTTAGTCAAGCCAGCTCGAATCCGCGGCTTTGCCTCTCCTTCTCACTAGGGCAGAACGCCAAATGTCAGAAAAAAGAAGAGGCATATGTGCTGTGAGCGAGCTCCCGCACATATGCCTCTTCTTTTTTCTGCCGCTTGGCTAAACTGTTACTACATCATTCCCATGCCTGGATTTGCTGGCATTGCCGGAATGTCTTCTTTGATATTTGCTACAACTGATTCTGTTGTAAGTAATGTAGATGCTACAGATGTTGCATTCTGTAATGCGCTTCTTGTAACCTTAACCGGATCAAGAATACCTGCTGCAACCATATCTACATATTCTTCTGTTACGGCATTGAAACCTGTTCCAGAAACTGCTTCTTTTACTTTGTTAATGATAACTGCGCCTTCTAAACCAGCGTTTGCTGCAATATGGTATAATGGTGCTTCTAATGCCTTTAAGATAATCTTTGCACCTGTCTTTTCATCGCCTTCTAAAGTATCGGCGAAAGCTGCAACTGCTTTTGAAGCATGAATATAAGCAGAACCACCGCCTGCGATGATACCTTCTTCTACTGCTGCTCTTGTAGCATTTAAAGCATCTTCCATACGAAGCTTCTTTTCCTTCATTTCTGTTTCTGTTGCAGCACCAACTCTGATAACAGCTACACCGCCTGCAAGCTTAGCAAGTCTTTCCTGTAATTTCTCCTTGTCAAATTCAGATGTTGTTGTTTCAATCTGACCCTTAATCTGGTTAATTCTAGCATCGATTTCAGCCTTGTCACCCAT
>CAYYZV010000198.1:0-4186 GCA_964476275.1 uncultured Roseburia sp. | reverse complement strand
TACCGCTTAGAATATGGCATTTTTATTGCGAAAAGTTTTTATTCTGAATTACTGCTGTTGATATGTGTTTAGTATTGTATAATAAATACTAACAAGAAATTGCTATAGCTTTATTTTTTGTATCTACTCGATTCCTGTTTCAATCACCTTTTTATACAATGCATGTTCTTCCAATGCGTTTCGGAAAAGCTCCGGATCTTCCTCCAAAGCCAGTCCCTTTATATTCATATACGTATTCCATTCGCAGCTATAAACCGTAATCGTTGAAATATCACGTCCTTTTATTGCATGTACTGTTTTAAATCCTATGCCATCATTATATCCCCATTCTAATTTTCGTCCTTCCGCATCCAGTGCCACTTCAAATGTCAATAATTCTTCCAAATCATTCTCATTAATTGGATAAATGATTAACTCAACCGGAGATATTTTTATTCTTTCTATCCCTATACCAAGCTCATTTACTTCGTTTATCTCAATTACCTTTTCTTCTGCATCGCTTATTGAAATAGGAATATTTTTAATCACCCCTTCTATTTTAAAAGCTTCCTTCCTCAATCCTGTTTTATCCAGATTAACAAAGTACAGATAACCATTTGATAACATAAGATTCATTTCAAAATGCTTCGGAATTTCCTTATTTCTTAAATCCATTCGCAATACACCTTCAAATGTATGCTCGTCTGTCTGAACTCCTTTCAAATATCCATCACCTGCATTTAAAACTTCTGTATCATAAGAAACCTCTGCTGTTGCAAACAACTGAACGGATAAATTATTTTCCTCATGCTTATAAAAACCTGGAAATGCTTTTTCACTTTCTATTTTCATTCCTAGAAAAACAGCCTCATTTGTCGCATAATACTCGGTCAGCTTAACAATAATACCATTCGCAGACAACTGATATGGATAAATTTCCTCTTGTAATCCATTCACTTCTTCTACTTCTGTTACCAAACCGTTAATTTCTTCCTCCGGAACACTTCCATAATGCCAAATTTCCTGTATCTTCTCGAAAATCCCTCCAATAATCGGCAGATTAGCCGCCCACACTGGATTTGACAAGGCTACTATAAATACAAACACTACTACTGCCGCAGCACTTACGATACTATACAAAAATTTCTTTCCCGTTTTCCATTTATTATCCTTCCCGCTCTTTTGGACTGCACTTTTGTTTTTCCCTGAATTTTTTCTTATTAATTCATAAGTTTCTTGTATCTTTGCCTCAATTACCACACTTTCTTTTACAGGTGTACTTAACATTTCTCTTATCTCATTATCCGAATACATTTTTTTCATGCTAACTCCTTCCGCAAAAATTCTTTTCCTCTATGAATTCTGCTTTTTACTGTATTTTCATTCATCTCCAAAATCTGTGCAATTTCTGTTATTGTAAACTGCTCTCCGTAATATAACTGAAAAATTATCCTACTTTCTTCCGGAAGTTGAGCCAATAAATCGTAAAATTCTAATTCCGTCGGAAAAGGCATAGAAAAACTCTCGTTATACTTATTCGACAAGACTTCTTCCGGCGTATATTCGTAATGAATCTGTTCTTTCTTTTCCCTATATAATTTTGTACAATTATTAATTAAAATTCGAATCAGCCAGGTCCGAAAATAAGCTGCTTTTTTTAATGTCCTTATCTTTTCATAAGCATTCAAAATCGTTTCCTGTATGGCATCTGCTACATCTTCTTCCTCTTTTAAATAAGAAAATGCAACTCTTTTTAAACTTTCCTTATTTTTTTCTATCAGCACAATAAACGCTTCGGCATCTCCACATTGAGCTTTTTTTACTAACCGTTCCATAATTCCTCCTTTGTTATTTTTTAAACAGCACTGCTTTCTATTTATTAGATATTCTTTTTCTATATTTGGTTGCATTTATTTCAAAAAATTTATATTTCAAATAAAAACACTGTAACCTTCATACTATAAACAAAGATTACAGTGTTTTCCATTTTTCTATCAACTATTAGTATTTATCTCTAACTGACATTGTTCCTCTCTAATAGTCAGCAAATTAGTTGTTTCCACCAATCACAATTTTACTTTCTTCTTTATAACAATAACTGCATTCAATTGCTTTATATATACAATAAAGCAACACAACACACAATTGAAAATACTGTTACAGCAAAATAAAAATGTATCTTTTTTAAAATCCATCCATCTTCCAAAGGATAAACAATTACTGGTTCCTTATTATCCCACGAAACAGCAATCTCATCACCAGTATGCCAAACATCTTTAAAACTTCCATATAAAAGAGTTGCTGATTCTTTCTCGTTTTTCTCATTCCTGTATAAAATAACCGGAAACCAGCAATCCGGCCGTATCTCATTCCAAAGCATAAAAATAATCTGCCACATCCCGCCTATTCCCGGTTCCTTTGTACCTGCACTTCCACTTCCTGCATTTGCAAAAGCTGCCTGAAAACCATGTTCTTCCATTACAGAAATCACAGTTCCCCTTCCCTTATTCGGGAATTTGTTTGCACGCTTTGTACATCCGGCATATCTTACTGTCATTACTCCTGAAAAAAGTCCGACCAGAAAACACAAAAAACTACACATCCATTTCACTATATAAATGCCATACTTAGCATATAAGCAAAATAAAAATAGGAAAAGAATCAGACAAGTAATAAAAATATAAACTCCTCGCTTTGAAACGCTTTCCTTTTGTTCTTCCTCTTTTTTTACTCTCCACCTCAATGAATCTGCTACTTTAGAAACACTTCCATATTCATATACTTCCAAACGTGCTAATCCTTCTTTCATATTCTCTTTCTCATCGATTTCCATTTCGATGGACTTCTTTTTCTTTTCTAAAATTTCCGGCAATTTCTCCGGCATCTCTTTCATGAGCGATATTTCCAATATACTAAATCCTGCTTTTCGTAGTACTGCAACTTCTTCTAATTCCCTAATATTTTCTTCTGTAAATGTATAAGAATTTTTATAAAGTCCTGTTTCTACATAAGGATGAACGAGTCCGTTTTCAATATACAAGCGGATAGCCTTTTGTGTTAAATTTGTTTTTAAAGATACTTCTTTAATCTTCATATAACCGCCTCCTTTTCTTGTATCTTACACTCTTACCCAAGGGACGAGTCAACAGATTCTATCAAATTTTATAAAAAAGTAACAAAAATAGACTTATTTATTATGCCTTTATAGTAAATATATTGTCACTTATAAAAACTTCCGTAACTGCTTCCTGATATCCACTACTGTTGAAATTATACGAAACTGCGACATATTCGCTGCCATCTTCAGCTTCTTCCTCATCCTGCTTAAATATATCTGATGCTGCTTTTTCCACATGCTTCAGTCTTTTTAAATCTTCACTTGCATTCGGCAGTTTTTTATAAGTATCTGATGAACGATACTGTTCGCTGACATTTGCAACCGCTGCTACCATCGCCTCTCTTACGGGATCTTCTTCACTAATGGAAGAAAACGCAGTACTTATTACCCGATGTGCCTCTTCCTTGGTACGGCAATGTTTCAGCTGTTCCTTTAACGACTCTCTTTTATACTGTACTCGAACCATATGCTGATACATATATGGATTATATCTTCTCAAATAGTTCATCTCTTTTTGTGAAAGTTTTGCACCAGACTTAATCTTTCTTTCCATCTTTTGCTGAAACTGTATACGTTCTTCTTCATTTTCAAAATCAGTTCCACAAATCTTATCTTTTATTTGTTCCACAACTTCTTTTCGCATTTGTGCTAAATCTTTCTCTTTTATTTGCTTTCCTTTTTGAAGTTGATTAACTGAATTTCCCACACTGTTTATTATTTTCATTTCTGCTGTATAGAATGTAACATAAAGAACATCCTCATCATCCGGATTTACTGTCTCATACTTACAGAATGTAGTTTCTGCTGTCAGTAATACGCCCTCGTCCACTCCTGCATTTGACTGTAAAGCCCGGCATCACTGTAATCCTCCCACATACTGATAATCACTTTTTGCCAGTCATGCTCTTTTTCTGTAAAATCCCCATCATTTTGATTTCCTTCAAAATGACCATTCTGCACAGCATTTTCTACATATTCAGAGAACTTCTGATAGGTATTTTCTCCGCCCTTCCCTGACACCATATCCTGATGATAGAAAAAGGCATACATTTCTAACTGCGTTGCTTTTCTTGGATTTACCTCACTAAT
>CAYYZV010000197.1:0-4227 GCA_964476275.1 uncultured Roseburia sp. | reverse complement strand
GTTACATCAAATCCAAACATATCTTTTAAAATATATCCTGTTAATACTTCTACTGACGCAGAAGAAGAAAGTCCGGAACCATTTGGAATATTACCAAATAATACAATATCCATACCCTGTTCAATCTTCATTCCTTTTTCGCCGAACGCCCACATAATTCCCTTTGGATAGTTTGTCCAATCCGCTTCTTTTTCTGGTTTTAAATCTTCTACAGAAGATTCAAGCACTCCTAAGTGTTCAAAGTTTAAAGAATAGAAACGAAGTTTCTTATCTTCTCTCTTTCTAGCCACACCATATGTACCGATTGTTAATGCACATGGAAATACATGACCAGCATTGTAATCTGTATGCTCACCAATCATGTTCACACGTCCTGGTGCAAAGTATACACCAATCTCACCTTCATCCCCAAATAATTCTTTAAATTTTGCAAGTACTGTTTCCCAAACCATAGTTATTTTGCCTCCTACATCAAAATATGATATTTTGTTACTGCCAATACCGCTCCAGTAACATATTTTCGAGCGCTTGCCCGCATTGCGCTACTTTATAATTCGTAATTATTCAGTACCTTCATAATTACGATTCGCAAATCTATGAAAATCAGCTTTGCTGATAAGATTTGCTCACTCTCGAATCATGTACTCACTGTCTGTGCAGTAAATGCACAGACCTACTGAATAGTTACTATAATTTCATTATATCCGCCCTGTTTTTCTTTAGCAAGTGATTCTTTCAAGACTGCAACAAACGTCAGAAATTACGCAACAAAATTACATAAACAACAGAAAGCACGCTACACGGACTTTCCGTTGTCATGAACTAAGGGACTGCGAAAAGCAGTCCCTTCTATTCAAAACACGATTCATTTTACATTCCTAATTTTGCCTTTACAATACGAACCATCGATGAATTAATCCGTTCTTCTGGAATCGTACCATTCTTTACAGCCCCTAGCACTGCATCATAAGCCGCCTCAAAATCAGCCGGCATTAAAATCATATCTACACCCGCATTAATTGCTGCAATGGCTGCTTCACCGGAATCATAAGACTCTGTAATCGCCTTTACATTCATAGCATCTGTAATAATGATTCCCTTATATCCCATCTCTGTTCTAAGTACCTGTGTAATCATATACTCAGACAGAGAAGTTGGAACTGTATTACCCGTGATGCCTGGTACTGAAATGTGACCTGCCATAATAAATTCTGCACCGGAAGCAATCGCTTTCTCAAACGGAACTAATTCACATGCCATTAATTCCTCTAACGTTTTCTCAGTAGAAACTGCTCCTTTTCGTGCATCCCCAATCGTTGCCCCCTGTCCCGGGAAATGCTTCACTACACCATAAATGCCTTTTTCTTTCAGCCCCTGCAATGCAGAAACTGTCATATCTGCGACAACAGAACTGTCTGTACCAAAACTTCTGTCTGCTAAAGCAGTATTTGACTCATTTGTCAATACATCCCCTACCGGTGCCAAGTTTAAATTAAATCCTAACTCAGATAAATAACTTCCAATCGTAGCTGAAGCTTCATAAGCCTTTGCTGCATCACCTGTTGCACCTATTGCACTCATATCATCAATATTGTCTACATCAAGCGGAGACTTAGAAGCAATCACAGATGCCTTTCCGCCCTCTTCTTCTACGCCTAAGAAAATCGGCAGTGCAATTGTTTCCACACTCAAGGTCTTCATAGCTTCTAACATCGCTTTTGTCTGTTCTTTTGTCTTAAAATTATTCTTTTCGTAGATTAATCCGCCAACCGGATGCTCTGCATAAGCCTGCTTTGTCGTATTTCCTACAACCGTAGCACCCGTTGTTCCTGTTAATGCATCCGGTGTAATCACAAACATTTGAGCTACTTTCTGCTCTATTGACATACCTGTAACTATCGTAATCGCCTCCTGCGTAAGAGGATCAATTATCGGTTTTTCTGTCTGCTGTTCTGTACTGCCAGTTGCTGCTTCTTTTTGCGTCTCTGTAACGGGCTGATTATTATTTGCCTGCTTATCTTTCATAAAGAAATTTACCAATAATACCGCTGCAACAACAACTGTAATTACAATACACACCAATCCTGTCAATGTTACAAAGGCCTTTTTTGTATCCCGCTCACGTTTTAATCTTCTTTCTTCTTGTGTCATAAGTCACCTCATACCCTTAATTCCAAAATATTCCGACATCTTTCTACAAAAAACAGTCATTTCTATTTTATCAATTTTTTCACAATAAAACAATTGCTATTCTGAAAATGTATGAAGTTTTATTACGGTTCACTCCGTTATCAGCAGTTTTACATCTGACGCACAAACTGTTTTAATCTTTTTTCACTATTCTCAAAATAAATATTGCACAACTCTTTTAATTCGTAGCGCACATATACCTCATACGGTACTACCGGATAATAATAAGTATACCTGCCCTTCTTTTCTGTCGTAATCAATCCCTTCTTCTCCATCCTCGAAAAAAAGGTACACACAGTCTGCAGCTTCCACTGAATCCCATACTTCTCTTCAATTAACACCATAATATCCCGTAAATTAGGTGCAGCATCATTTTTTCTATTATATTCATAAATACATCCCAAAATCATCTTCTCACAGCCACTTAAATCAGTACTCTTAAATTCTGTTTCATTCATAAACAACAACCTCTCCTTTCTTTTCTTCTTATATTCTTGATTTTAAAGAATTTTATCAGGAATTACAACGTTATTTTTTGGAATTTAAGACTATTTTTCTTAAAATCTCAGATTTTTGCATTAAAAATGGGCATTTTGCACATTTTGAGCTTAAACTACTATTCTTAAAACTCAAACAACATTTTTCTTTTAAGAATTTCCTAAAAATGGTATAATAATAGAATCTAATTTACAGGAGATATTACTTATGGGAAAAAAATATACCATTCGTGAGGTTGCTGCGCTCATAGGACTTTCTACTGACGCAATCCGCCTTTATGAAAAAGAAGGCCTGTTTTCTCCTTTGCGTGATCCGAATAATGGTTACCGTTACTACGGACCGGATGAAATACAGCGCATCATGGGAATTCATTTGTACCGCCAGCTAGATGCCAGCATCGCAGAGATAAGAAACTTGTACACAGCTACAAACCTTTTAGAAGTATCAGATTATTTTTCTACTTTTATTGCAGAGACAGAAACTGAAATTCAAACTTTACAAAATCGTTTAGAAAAAATTTGCTTCATGAAAAAACATATCGAAATGTTAAACAGCGGCCTTGGTAACTGTAGTATTCAGGAGCTGCCATCCCTTTATATGCTCTTTCAACAGGATTTTTCCAAATCGCTTTATGAAAATATGAAAGATATTTTTACTTCTCCTGTATTTTCCTACGGAAATTTCTGTTATGCCCTGCGTACCAATAGCACTGGAACCTACAGCCCTCATGCCTTAGAATTTGCCATCCGTGAACCCATGATGAAAGTCTGCCCATGGAAAAATAACGCAGATACCTTTAAAAAAATAGATGGCTGCAGCTGTATCCACTCTGTAATCACTGCACCCGACTTAAATGGTGTCGAATGGGATTTAAGTCATATTTACACATATGCCAAAGAAAATCATATCATCTGTAAACCACAAGGCTATGCATTCTATGTATACAGTTTAAACCGTGAAGATGCTATCACAGATTTTTATGAAATCTATATTCCTATAAAAAATAATTTGTAATTATTCAGAGCCAAGGCAATTTTCATAAAATGCAGGCATTCAGCTTGCTGAAATGAATGCATTTTTGAAAATTTCTTTGGCGAGAAGACAACATGAGCAAAAGAAAAGTCTCGAAGAGACGATTTTGCGAATGGTGCGCTGAATAGTTACAATAATTTTAAAAAAGTTTAATTTTCCTATTGACCTTAGACCTAGTCCAACGTTTATGATATACCTATCCACTAAAAAGAGGGTATTCTTGAAACCGTGTTTCCTCATTTGCACGGTTCCAAAGATGCCCTCTCTCTTTTTATCTGCATTTTTCCAAAACTCCTCGATTTTTCAGGGAGTTTTTCATTTCCGGATATTTATTCAATTCTTTCCAAACGGCTGTTTAGACCTAGTTCAATTGCTTTCCCCTTTTTCTGTTTTGGTTCCATCAATGGTTTCATTACGAATTACAGAAAAACAAAAAACGCTCAAACCCTTTATTACTGAGTTTAGAGCGTTCTTTCGAGCAGGGGATGAGGGAATCGAACCCCCACC
>CAYYZV010000196.1:0-4257 GCA_964476275.1 uncultured Roseburia sp. | reverse complement strand
TTTATATCAAATACATGTAATTTTGTCGGATTATATGCTTCATTATAATCTCCACCTGAATAAGTTGCAATTATATTATCAGAAGTTATCATTACATCTCCGTAACAACTCATGCTGCTTTTCCCTCCTCCATTCCAATCAGGGCCATAAACATTACAAACCAAAGTCCCTTCTAAATCACATATACTCAGCAAATCATGTCTTAAATAACCTTCAACATAAATTCCATGCTGTAATGAAACATCAAAAATACTTCGCTTATTCTTTACATCAGGGTGAGAATATTCCATTACATTTATTTCTCCCGTCTGCATGTTCCATTTAGCTACAGATTGTTCAAAAGTAGATGCACTTGTCGGTTTAATGATCCGGGCGTAAGAAAGAGTATCATCCACATAACAATATTCACTAGGAAACATCGAATTATTAATTCTAACTTTAACTTTAGGTTCATATAATTCAGGCATATTCAATAAACTGTCAATATCATAACTATATATCCTCATCTTACCATGATCAGACACATAAAACTTTTTATGCCTATTGTCTATACCAATACTTCCCAAATTTGCTATTTCATTATTACCTTGTCCCAATGTTCCTGTACTTGCGACATGGTTATAGTCCGAATTATCAAATAAATGAATCAATTTATCATATCCTTTACTATCAGAAATCAATAAATATCCATCTGCAATATATAAGCGAGCTGAAGAACTTATTAAAACATTTCCCGTATTAATTTCTTTTACCGCATTTTGAACATCTATAACTTTATTCCGATTACTTTGATATTTTTCAGTTTGCGATATATTGTCAGTACATGAAGAAACAAACAACATCAGACAAATAAATATATAACTTCTCATATATACATCTTTTTTTTAAATTAGTTAAAAAAATTACAGCTCAATACTTATCATTTCAAAATCAGGATTAACGCCGATTGCATAAACCGTATTAGAATCAACATCACCGCACAAACGTAATATCGGGAAAGGCATATTGATGATTTTCTTCAAATTCAATTTGTAATCATATACGAACAAGGACTTAGGAAGTGTAGAAGGGTCTCTACCGGCTTTTTCACGAGGGACAGATTCTTCAACTGTATTGTCACGTTGCAACAAGACAATATAATCTTCCGTCAAAGCCAATTCCGATGCACCTCTAGGTGAAGATGAAGCAAATTTCAGTTTTCCTTCGCCCATGGAATAATCCCATGTTCCTTTCAGTTCAGACACTAGTTCCCAGTCTTTTAATCCAGATTGTTTATAAACAGCCACATAAGGGAACACCATACAGGAATATACCAACAAATTACGGTCTGAGTTATACTCTACATTACCTTGAAAGGTATTATAAGCATTATTCATTTCTTCCACAATGGGGCGTTCACCAAAAGCAGTTTCAACATTCCCTGATTTACTGACTTCAAACAGTTTATCTTCTGCAGGACATAAACTTAAAAGAGTCTCCGAATCCAAATGGAGTAAACGGGTTACGTTTGCGTCATTCTGATATTTTTTGGATGTAGCGGAGTATAAGCCTGAACTTTTATCAAACTGCCAATGTTGCTCCAAAGGTTTATTGGTATCATTCAGATACAAACCTTTTTCCGACAAAGAAAATATAGGAAGTGTCATTTCTTCCGGTCCCTCTCCGATACTTCCGAAACATGCAGTTTCTCTACCGGAAGTAACCTCTACTACATGCATAAAATTATCAGCCGAAATGGCGTCCTGCCAATAGACTTTCCCGTCTTGATAGAGAATAGTTCCCGGCAAACGAGCATAAATACTGTCCGTTATTACATGATAAGATTGGTTTGCAATACGAACGACTTCTTTATTACCAGAAGAACACGAGCAAAATAACAGCAAAAAAAAGGAATATAAATAACTTAAAGATTTCATCATTCAATAATTTAAAAAAGCGAGTATCTGACTTAATATAGACAGATACTCTTACTAATATTACTGTCTTATAGCATAACTATAAGTTTTACCATCACAACCGTTGCATGTCTCTTTATCCCATACAGCGACACAACAGGTAGTTTGGGTAAATTGGTCACCTGTTTCCGCTTCTTGTGCCAAAGCTTCTACATTAGCCAAGGCCATGTCCGACAATGTATATGTCTTTTTTGCTTTATATACATTTACACCACACGTAAAAGCAATAGCAGCAACCATCATTACTGCTCTAATGTTCATCTTCATCTTTTTATAAATTTAGAAGTTATTATTAATAGTTATTCATTCTTCTTTTCGGAAAGTTTCCCACCGTAAAAAACTACGCCTCTCTGATTCGCAGCATTCAAATAAATCAGACTTTATTTACATAGGCCTTCTTGATTAAAAAAGAAAGGTCATTAATGGACTGAAAGAAAAAATCGTGTCATAGATTTGCTTCTTTTCTTCCCTTACTCACTTAGTTTTCGGTGAATGTTCAATAGAACATTATTACCGATATAATAGTAAAATAGGATTACCACCTTCTTTTTCTTCTTTAATGAACGGGTAAACAATAGAGTTTTTCGGTACAACTGATAAATCCTCAACATAAACTACATTTACAAACATATCTTGATAGACTGTTTTAGGACGTACGAATTTCAAAATGCCCAAATCATCCTCAATCTTATCTGTTTGTACATAATATCCCGATTGGCGGCTTTTATCATAAACTCCGAGATAAGTTTGATTGTCTTTACCAAAATAACACATACATTTATCGTTATTTTCCAACAACTCAAAATATTGTATCATATGGTCTTGTTCCTGACGTTTCACGATATCATCTCTATTAGCTCGAACATAATCAAAAGAAGGATAATTCAGTCCTTTCCAATCCACTTTATATTGAGATTGTATCGTATCAGTTTCCATATCATAAGAATACACTTCATTATGAAACGGATGATGAAAATATACTATATCATCATATCGGTGAAAATAGGTCATCACATTATACATCCCACGCTTAGGGAAATCCATTCGAGGAATAGAACTACTCAACACTGAAAGATTCATATCAGTAACCTGAATATGATTCTGATATTCACCTTCATTGGCACATCCACTTCCTACATACCAAATCAGTTTGTCTGGCCCTAAATATTCTACACAATCTGAATAAAAAGGGATACGACGCTCTTCCATAAAGGAAAGGGTTATGGCATCATAATATAGCAATTTATTTTGGGCAACATCCTTTATCAAGATTCTATTGTTCGCTTCATCAACGACCAAAGACATTGGCATAATGTATTCTCCGGGGCCAGTTCCTAAAGAACCGAGTTTACCCAAATATTTACCTTTCATATCATAAACCCAAACCGTCTTATTCTGTGCAAAACAATCTAATATAAAAATCTGATCTTTCCATATTCGAATCATACTCGCATCCAATATCAAATTTTTGTCCAATGCTTCCAATTTAATTAAGGAGTAGTCCGAAATTAACTCAGACATTTTTACATCAGTACGTTCTTCCACAAAAAGCAGATTTTTATCTAGTTCGGTAAAGGAATGAGAACAAGAAACAAATATCCCCATAAAAAACAGGAATAAGACTCCTTTTATCATTCTTTTCATAAACTTACACATCTATTTACAAACAATTTGTAGAACCACCTGACCAGCAATTATGAGCCGGTGTACCATTATCTAATGTATAATGATAAATATTCCAGATTGATTGGAAATATTCATCGTCATCAGCCAATGCTTCCACGTTAGCTAAAGCAAGATCTGACATTTCCACCTTTTTTTGAGCATTATACACATTTATACCACTCAATATAGCTATTACTGCAAGTACGAAAATTGTTTTTAGATTCTTTTTCATTTTCATTATGTTTAATTTAATTATTTTTTATTCTGAATATCCTTTTACGGTTAAACGAAGTGGGGAATTATCTGCATTACAATAAATCGTTATCGCCTTATTAAAATGCTCGGCTTGTTCGGTCTCGTAAATTACTTTCAGTTCTAACGATGCTCCCGGCCGAACCGGTTCTTTACTATACTCTACCTTAGTACATCCACAAGAAGTAGTTACATCCTGTATTACCAACAGTTGGTTTCCTGTATTAGTCAAGACAAAACTTCGTTCCTGTTTTTCCGATTTTTGGAAACTGCCAAAATCAATCGTTGTCAGATTAACCGCAACCGTTGTGGTTGTACCCGTTGGCTTTAAAGTTTCCTTGCCTGTCATCAAACTCAAATACAAATCCTTCACCTTCGGGTTATG
>CAYYZV010000195.1:3512-4261 GCA_964476275.1 uncultured Roseburia sp. | reverse complement strand
TGTCTTTACGCTGAAGATTCTCAGGCGGGTAAAACAATAATTCCACATCCCTTGGTTCCGTTGTTTTCAGTTGCTCCAGAGTAAATCCGGAAGCACTGAACCTTTTTAGAATGAGCTGTACAGTGCCGGAACCGATGCCGTATCGGTCCTGAATAACACTGAGTGAGCACTCATTCTTGCGCATTTGAATTACGCCGGTAATAGTGTTGTAACTTTGCATGTTTTTCATGCCTCCTTTCGTAGTGTGTGGTTTCACCACGAAAAGAACTATAACACTATTTAAAAATATATGCAGTTTTAAGCGGAAAGGTATGCAGTTCCACCGGAAACCGTCATGCAGATGCAATCGGAATCAGCGTGCAGTTCGAGCGGAATATGCAATAGTATGTAGAAATTGCTCTAATGTTTGATATTCAACCTCTGTCAGATACTTTAGGGCATTCAATAAGAGCCATTCTGACCTCTCGATACTTAATCTCATTTCCGTTAATGCTATAGACCTGAAACTTCGGGTCAGGCATGTAAAAAGTGCCAGAGTAGTAATCATCCCACTCAGGCACATATACGGTACATTCTGTTTTTCTTTCCTTTGAATTCCCCCATATTCCCCGGAAAATTTTAAGTAATTCCTGCAAAAAGGTATTGGTCGAAAAAGGAAAATTCCATTCAATTTTTATTTGTGAATGCTCCAGCACAGTCCTATGTAAGAAACCATAAGCATCCTGGTAACTATCAAGGTCTTGTGTATT
>CAYYZV010000195.1:0-3502 GCA_964476275.1 uncultured Roseburia sp. | reverse complement strand
TTCGAGACATTCTGGCAAAAAGAAAAGCACCTACCCGAAGGTAAGTGCCTATTCGCGCATTTTTACTTGCTCAAAAGCATATCAGTTCTATTCTTCATCATTCCCATGCTTAATATATGAAAGATATTTTGTAACTGCATATGAATTAAATAACTGATATATATTAAATACAAAACTTATCATCCTCCACATAATAACCATTAAATGAAAGACGTATATCATAATCAGAAATGAAGCTAATATCACATTTAAGCACATATTTTCAAATAAACAAAATTCAGTAGGCATACACGATAAAACAATTTGCAAAAGAAGTGTTGCAAAAATCGAAATCAGAAATTGCATCATCAATTGCACAAAATTCCAATTAGATTTGTATAATGTGTTTTGCCCCTTACTATTCTTTTTGTCCACTTGAACAACTTCTATTAACACAGAAAGATGCTCTTTGCTTAAAAGTGCCTGAAAGAAAGCATATCCAGTAAATACAATTCCAAATACAGCTAAAATTGCATCTAAAATAACAGGAATTACTTTGTTTAAAATCTCTATGGTATTAAGATAACCTATTACAAATGAAATTACCATGCTAAGTATCAAAATAACCACCCTGGATAATATGTTTTCTCTGCTAATTCTAAATATCCCAAAAGACTTTTTCAGCAACACCTCAGATTTGCTATCTACTAGCATTTCTTCCAATGCTTCGATTCGCCTATCGTCCATCTGTCATTCCCCTCATTTTCTTATAAAAGGAATAATTTTACCTACATTCCTTTCATAAATTTGGGCGTTATCTTCGCTAACATATTGTATGCTATCTATCTTACCGCCCTCTATTATTGAATTATTGATTTCCTCTTGTAAATTGTTACCTAATATATTTATCTTCATACGCTCCGCAATATGCTGATTTCTAATGGTTCTCTTAACGTTATTCTTATCTGTAACTTTAATCACAGGCTCCACGGTCCCTTCGATATCAGATAATAAATCTATAACTCCTTGTTTATTTTCTGGTGAGTTAAAATTTACGGAACCGGTCTTACATCCTACCGTTGCTCTTACTTCTTTCGTTAAAACGCTGAAAACTCCCGACATTTTATTATCTCCGTCACCATTAAGCGGAAAGAACTTTAATGTAAGTGTGTTGATTTTTTCAACATCTTTCAATTCGTTTTCAATGCTTTTACGTGAGGGAATATCAATTACATTGACCAACGGTATTGGTAACAATGCTTCTCCGCTAGAATTTCTCTCCTCATTTTGAAGTCTTACATACGTATCAATGATATACTTAATGGTAGACCGAAAACTACTCAATCGTGGACTACCCTTCTGATTTTCAACATAAATCATTCGGTGATTTCTTAAGTAAATAACAAATAAAGAAAATGGAGCTGCACTATACCTATCATCCAATTCAATCAAATTTCCATCTTCATCCAAATCTGATAATCTTTCTAATACTGTTTTCTTAACAATATATCCTGTTAAAACATGATCTCCATCTACTGCTTGTTTCACTTCTGTATTCATAATGATATAACTATCATCCCCTACACTCCTTTTTATATCACTATTCAAAGCAGGCATAACAATAGTATCAAAATAATCCAACAATGGTGCCTCTACATCATTTTCTTGCAGAAAAACGGCCACGTCCGTATAATGGTGTAAATTACAATTAAATAAAAAATGAGCCACATGCTCATCCCTTAAGGTATAATAATAATCACCACAAAAACTAAAATACCAAGGAGGATTTGTAAATGGCTCAACTTAATATTACCTTAAATCAGGATGAAATTCTACAATTACTTGGAGAAAACTCTAATAAAGCTTTTAAAGCACTTTTACAAGAAAGTCTTAACAGTGTTCTAAAAGCAGAATCTTCAGAACAACTTAAAGCTACACCATACGAACGTTCAGAAGAAAGAACTGATAGTCGTAACGGTTCTCGGGAACGTACACTAAACACTCGCATCGGCTCCATTCTTCTTACGGTTCCGCGTCATCGTAATCAACCATTTAAATCTATGATTTTTGAAAACTATTCGCGAAGCGAAGCAGCTCTTGTATCTACGATGACAGAAATGGTAGTCAATGGAGTTTCAACGCGCAAGGTTTCAAAGGTGGTAGAAACATTGTGTGGAACTTCGTTTTCGAAATCAACTGTATCGGAACTCTGTAAGGATCTAGATCAAGAAGTTAATAAGTTTCGTAATCGTCCTTTGAGCCAAGATTATCCTTTTCTGTATGTAGATGCCACCTACTTTAAAACTCGCGAAAACCATCGTACGATATCAAAAGCGTTATTCGTTGCAATGGCAATTAACCATAACGGACGCCGTGAAATCATCGGTTTTAATACCTATGAAAAGGAATCCAAAGACACATGGTTCCTGTTTATGCAAAGTCTTAAAAGCAGGGGCTTAAAAGGACTTCAATTAGTAACTTCTGATTCGCATGAAGGAATCATCTATGGATTAAGCCGTGTATTTCCGGAAGTTCCGTGGCAAAGATGTCAGTATCATTTTACAAAAAATATACTTGATAAAACCCCAAAGAAATATCAGGAAGGTTTGCGTTCGGAGTTACAAGCAATGTTTAACAGTCCTGATTTAAGAACTGCAATCAAAAAACGCGATGCAATCCTGGAAGATTATAATGATGCTGCTTCTGCCGCAATGGAATGTCTTGACCGTGGCTTTAATGACAGCGTAACAGTTATGGCTATCCCGGAATCATTAAGAAGAATCATGCGCACATCAAATCATCTTGAACGTTTAAATAAAGAGTTGAAACGTCGTTCAAATGTGATTGGAGTATTTCCAAATGAAGCTTCTATCATTCGCTTGATGGGAGCGGTTCTGATGGAAATAAATGAGAAATATGAATCTCAAGTAAAACCATTGTTCTATCATCCAGTAATACAAGAACTGGAAGCCAGACACGATAAACTTGCGAAGATAGCGCAGGAACAACAGCAAGCATTGGCAGCTTGACGATAGGAGCAAATTATAGCTTAAGGGAATTTACACACAAAAATGGACTTGACTAACCTTTAAGCAAGACTCCTCCGACTATTTTATGATTTTTCCATATTTAGTCGGGATTTTTAGCTTCTTCTTCCAGACTATTCCGCTGCTTTTCCTGATTTAGTGGGGATTTTTTGCATTTTCTTCCCGACTATTCCAATGCTCTTCCTGATTTAATCGGGATTTTTAGCTTCTTCTCCCCGACTATTCCAATACTTATCCTGACTTAGTCGGGATTTGCGTCTGGCTTGCTTCGTGCCTGTGTTACTTCGCGTCTGGCTTGTTTCGCATCTGGCTTGCTTCGTGTCTGGCTTGCTTCGTGTCTGTGTTACTTCGCATCTGGCTTGCTTCGTGTCTGGCTTGTTTCGTGTCTGTCGTGTTTCGTATCTATCATGCTTCGCATGCTTGATTTTGTCGGTATCGCAACACATTCTGAAAATAGCTTTCTGAAATTGACTTTC
>CAYYZV010000194.1:0-4268 GCA_964476275.1 uncultured Roseburia sp. | reverse complement strand
ATTCCTCTCCTACATATTGTCCGCCGCTTCCGAACTCTCTACCGATTGTAATAACTTGATTTGCCATATGGACCCCACCTTTTCTTAATACTGAAATACATTTAGTAATGATTCTGTATTATATTACTAAAATTGTACAATAAAATATTGTCTTCTAGTCTGATTATATATAAATTTAAATAAAAAGTAAATAAATTCTTTGAATTTATCTTACATCCCGCAGAATTTTCTCGAAATACTCCGGTAAAGGAGCAGAAATTTCTATATATTCATTGCGCCTCGGATGGACAAAACCGATTACCATTGCATGCAGAGTCTGTCCCTGCAGTTTATAAGGATTTTTTCCACTGGAATATAAAGTATCTCCTAACAATGGGTGCCCAATGCTTGCCATATGGACACGAATCTGATGCGTCCGTCCGGTTTCTAATTTGAATTCCATATACGTATATCTATCAAAGCGTTCCAATACTTTGTAATGAGTAATTGCATCTTTTCCGTTTTTTTCGTTAATTGCCATTTTTTTTCGTTCTATTGGATGACGGCCAATTGGTGCATGGATGGTTCCTTCGTCTTCTTTAACTGCTCCGCAGACAATTCCCCGATAAATTCGATTGACCGAGTGCACCTTAATCTGTTCCGCAATTGCAATATGAGATTCATCATTTTTGCATACGATTAAGGAGCCGGTTGTATCCATATCAATTCGGTGTACGATTCCTGGACGAATTTCCCCATTTATTCCCGATAAACTGTCTTTGCAATGAAACATAATAGCATTTACAAGTGTTCCGGAATAGTGACCGGCAGACGGATGTACAACCATTCCCTTTGGTTTATTTACAACCAGCAAATCATCATCCTCATAAAGAATGTCAATTGGAATATCTTCCGGAAGAATTTGTGTTTCTACAGCATCCGGAATCTCTATTTTTACTAAATCTTCAACCTTCAGACGATAATTCGCCTTTTCGGGATTATCATTGACAGTTACATGACCTTCTTTTATTAATTTCTGAAAAAAGGAGCGGGATTGCTCTGGAAATAACGTACTAATATATTTATCCAGTCTCTCACCCTCATTGTCAAAATCTGCTTCAAATGTTTCAATCTGCATATTAGTTCTTACCTTAATTTATTATATTAATTTATTGTATTAATTTTTTTCTACAGCTTTCCCATTTTTCTTTGTGGGTGGAAAAAGGATGTCATAATCCTCATCCTTATAATAAAACATTCCTAATAAAATCATCGCAAACGCAGCAACTGTCACATAAATGTCTGCTACATTAAAAATTGGAAAATCAATAAGAGAAAAATAAAAAAAGTCTACCACATAATTTAAACGGACACGGTCTATAAAATTACCAATTCCCCCGGCAAATAATAAAATACATATTATATCCAGATAGCGATATTTTTTGTCAGCAGGAATCTTTTTTAAGTAAAACCAGGTAATTGCTGTCATGGCAATTACAGTAAAAATCACAAAAAATATTTTTTGACCCTGCAGGATTCCAAATGCTGCTCCGCGATTCTCTAAATACTCCAGTTCAAATACCCCTTCCCATAAAATAATATTGGGTTGATTTTTTAAATATGTGACAGCTAATTGCTTTGTAAGCTGGTCTAATCCTATCAGAAAAGCAGCTATTACCGCTCCTATAAATCCGCGTTTTAATACTCGCTCCATTTTTATTGCTCTCCGTAATTCATTACATAAGAAATTCCGGCTAATATCTGTTCATCCGTTAATTCTCTATAAATATATGCATTTCCAGGTGTTTGTAACAGAACAAATTTCACCTGAGATCCTATCATTTTTTTATCTGACTTTGTGGCTTGCAGGATTTCTTTTGCATCAAGTCCTTCTACACGGGTCTGTAAGCCGAAATGGGACAATGTTTCTTCAATCATAGCAAGTTCTCCTGAAGATAGATTTTTCTGCTCCTTTGACAGGTAAGAAGCCGCTACAATGCCAAGTCCAACACAGGCACCATGCGTCAGTTTAAAATCTGAAAGTTTTTCAATGGCATGGCCAATGGTATGACCGAAATTAAGAAGTGCACGTTCTCCTTTTTCTTTTGGATCCCTTTCTACAACACCGCGCTTGATATTGCAGCTGACATAAATCATCTCTTCCAAAGCTTCATATTCTAAAGCACAGATTGCGTCATAATGTTCCTTTAACCAGTTAAAATAAGCAAAATCTTTAATCAAACCATGCTTTAATATTTCACCAAAACCGGAAACGAGCTGTTCTTTTGGCAGAGTCTTTAATGCGGACAAATTCATATAAACCAGCTTTGGCATATAAAATGCTCCCACCATATTTTTATACTGCATAAAATCAATGCCTGTTTTGCCGCCAATACTGCTGTCTGTCTGAGACAAGAGTGTAGTTGGCACCTGAATAAAATCAATACCGCGCAGATAGGTAGCGGCAGCATATCCTGTCATATCACCTACAACGCCGCCACCCAAAGCTACTAAAACGTCCTGTCTGTCAAAATGGTGCTGAATCAAAAATTCATAAATTCCATTTAAGGTATCTGTATTCTTATGAGCTTCACCTGCAGGTATTGTATATAGAAAAACCTGTGAAAATTCATCGCTAAGTTCTTCTTTTACCTCTTCTGCATACAGCAAAGCAACATTACTGTCTGTTACGATGCAAATCTTTTTTTCACTGGCATATCCTAATTCTTTGATATGCTTTGCTAATCCTTTAAAACTATTTGTGATAAAAATATTATAACAAAATGTTCCGTTATAATTCACTGGTAATAATCTGCTCATACAATCCCTCATTCAATTTTATTATTTTAATGTAACTATTCTAATAGTCCTGGTTCTGAATAGTTATTCATATAATTTATATTTAATTTTTATTCTGCCTTTTCCGGTAGTGCCATATTCTCCTGCAAAAATAAACCGGCCGTGACCTCTTAAAGAAATAATTTCTTCCGATTTTACTTCATAAGAAGGGTTTAGCATTTCTTTTCCATTTACAAATACTTTCTCTGCTCTTAAATAATCCTGAGCCTGACTTCTTGAAAGTTTAAAAACACAGGCGAGAATACTGTCTAAACGATTCGATGTTACAATACCGTCCATTTCTTTTAGTTTTTGTATCGATTTTAGTTCAGCCAAAGGAACCGGGGATAATTTCACAACCGTATGTCTGATTTTATCAAGTGAATTTATAAAAAAGTCAGCAATAGATTCTTCACAAATAAAATAGCAGACATCTTCATTTACATAAATGTCACCAATTTTTCCACGGTCGATTCCTAAATGCATTAACGCACCTAAAATATCGCGATGCCCAAGTTTTTCGGCAAATTTGGGATAAGACGGTGTAATTTTAAGTGCAGCAATCGGATATTCCCATTCATAATAAAGAGCATCAGGAATAAAGGCTATTATCTGACGCTCTGCAAAATCAACTCCACCAAAGCTTTGCGTCTTAGTTTCATAAAACTTTAGGTTCTGCTGATAAATATTTTGTTCATTCAAATTAAGGAAATCACTAAATAATACAATTCCTTTTCGATTGGCCTGTTTTGATAAATCAATGAGTCTTTTTTTACAAAGTTCCTGTTCATTCATAGCACTAATTCATTAAAATCCTGTTTTATCGAATGAATCTACCAGACTTAAAAAGTCACCGGAAATATCCACTGTGGCAGGAGTAATAATAAATATGTAATTTGAAATTTTCTGCAAATTACCGCTGAGTGCAAAAGTGGCACCAGATGTAAAGTCAATGATACGCTGGGCAATCTCTACGTCGAGACCTTCTACATTTAATACAACAGTACGTTCCTGTAATAAGGTTTCTGTAATTTCCCTTGCATCTTCAACAGATGTTGGTTTAATGACGCATACTTCCATATTATTAGAGCCATTTCCGCTTTTCTTAACAGGACGGATTGGTGTAACCTTTGGTGTCGTTTTTACAGGTTTTTCTTTATAATCATCTATAAAATCTTCTTCTTTGCCTTTTTTAACTTTAAAATTCGCTTTTGTTGGCTTTTCTTCCGGGATATCATCATCTTCATAAAAACCTTCGTTAAAAAAATCTTCTTCTTCGTCCGGATTCAGACGCATTACATTTAAAAATTTATCTAAAAATCCCATGAAATAATTCCTTTCATTTCTCTAGTGCTTGGTATAATCACGTTCTCCGAAAATTCCTGTTCCGACACGAACCATAGTAGCCCCCTCTTCGATTGCCACTTCATAATCGCCGGTCATGCCCATAG
>CAYYZV010000193.1:0-4320 GCA_964476275.1 uncultured Roseburia sp. | reverse complement strand
ACAAGATACATACCGATATAGTTAAACATAATCGCAGTAATTACTTCGTTTACATTTAAAAATGCTTTAAAAAATCCCGGGAAAATTCCCCAAACCATACCGCCAAGCATACCCGCCAAAATACATGCAATCCAGTGGATTCCTTCCGGCAAATCGAATAGAAAGCCTACGTACATTGCACAAAACATACCCATAGTATACTGTCCGGATGCACCGATATTAAAAAGTCCCATTTTAAATGCAAATCCTACTGCAAGACCAGTCATAAGAATCGGTGTTGCATAATAAAATACATCACCCAGTTTTTTCATACCGCCGGTTAAAATGCTGTTAAAACCTAATGCTGCATTTTCCGGACTCGCAATCAGCATTACAGCATAACCAAAAATCAAGCCAATTATAATGGCCATCAAGGTTGCAGTAAATGCTGAAAACCCTTTACTTTCGAATATATTTTTCATGGAAAACTTCTTATTCATTTGCTGCATCACCTGCTTTCTGATTTCTCTTGGCACCTGCCATATAAAGACCTAATTCCTGGACATTTGTGGTCTTTGGATCTAACTCACCAACAATCTCTCCTTCGTACATAACCAAAATACGGTCACTGACATTCATAACCTCGTCCAACTCAAGAGAAACTAATAATACCGCTTTACCTGCATCACGGCGTGCTACAAGCTGCTTATGAATATACTCAATCGCACCTACGTCAAGACCTCTGGTCGGCTGAACTGCTACTAAGAGCTCATGTTCTTTATCGATTTCACGGGCAATAATTGCTTTCTGCTGATTACCGCCGGACATGCTTCTTGTAATTGTAATCGGACCCTGACCGCTTCGCACGTCAAATCTCTTAATTAAGGTTTCTGCGTATTCACGCATTTCTTTCTTTTTAATAAAACCAAATTTTTGAAACTTCGGTTCAAAATATCTCTGTAAAATCATATTCTCTTCGATAGAATAGTCCAAAACAAGACCGTGTTTATGTCTATCCTCAGGTATATGACTCATACCGGAAGTAGAACGTGTACGAACAGACGCTTTTGTAATATCCTTGCCGCACAGCGTAATCTTACCGCCGCTCATCTTCTCAAGTCCTGTCAGCGCAGAAACAAACTCTGTCTGTCCATTTCCATCAATACCTGCCAGACATACAATTTCTCCGGCACGTACTTTAAATGATACATTTTTTACTACATCGCTTTTACCAATCTTAGCTGGAACAATCACATTCTCTACTTCTAAAACTACGTCACCAAGCTTCTGCTCCTGCTTCTCTACGACGAAATTAACATCTCTTCCTACCATCATTTTGGAAAGTTCTTCTTTGGTAGTATCTTTGATATCTACTGTACCGATATATTTTCCTTTTCGAAGTACAGAACAGCGGTCTGCTACTGACATAATCTCGTTCAATTTATGCGTGATAAAAAGAATCGACTTGCCTTCCTTAGCAAACCCTCTCATAATTTCCATCAATTCATCGATTTCCTGCGGTGTAAGCACAGCTGTCGGCTCATCAAAAATCAGAATTTCATTTTCACGATACAGCATTTTAAGAATTTCTACTCGCTGCTGCATGCCTACAGAAATCTTCTCAATCAAAGCATCCGGATCAATCTTTAATCCATACTGCTCACTTAATGCGAGTACTTTCTCTCTTGCTTCTTTTTTCTTTAAAAACCCTGCCGTATTGGGTTCTACACCAAGAATAATATTTTCCAAAACTGTAAAAATGTCAACTAATTTAAAATGCTGGTGCACCATACCGATTCCAAGTGCATTCGCATCATTTGGATTGTTGATCTTTACAACTTCCCCGTTTTTACGGATTTCTCCCTTTTCTGGCTGATATAAGCCAAACAACACGCTCATAAGTGTAGATTTGCCGGCACCATTTTCTCCCAGCAACGCATGAATTTCCCCTTTTTTCAAGCGAAGTGTAATATTATCATTCGCTATAATTCCCGGGAATTCCTTTGTGATGCCTAGCATCTCAATAACGTATTCGCTCACTTTCGTACTCCTTTCCGGCAATCTGCCCCCGTTTCAAAATTTTTAGTTCTAAAAAAGGGAAGGTTATCATAACCTTCCCTTTTATTCTAAAGGCAAACACCTTTATTTGCAATAAAAATTATCTGATTTCAACTACAACTTTCTTTAATCCAAGACCTGCCTCTAATTCTTCTGCTGTTGCAATTCCGCTTTCTTGAGCTGTTTCAACTCCACGAATCGGATCAACTGTTCCATCAACTAATCTGGCATATACAATATCATACTGTTCTTTTGTAAATGCTGTGAAACGTTCATAGTCATCCGGAAGACCAATACCATTATTAGTTGCTGAGAAGTATGTTGTTTTACCAGCATATGTGTCAAATGAATCACTGTAGATAGATGCAAGAACAGCCTCTACTGAAGCACCAAGTCCTTTTACAGCTGATGTGATAACAGTTTCACTGTCACCCTTCTGGTTAATGTCAACACCGATAGCTTTTGCGCCAGCTTCTGCTGCTGCTGAGAAAACAGATTTTCCTACAGCACCGCCGCATCCGAAGATTACTTCTGCGCCTGATTCGTACATAGCCTTAGCTGTTGCTTTATTTGCATCAGTTTCAGCAAAGTCGCCTGTGTAGTGGTAGTATACTTTTACAGAGCCATCTTCTAAACCAAGTTCTGTAGCTGCAGCTTCAATACCCTGTAAGTAACCCTGACCGAATGCGATAACTGCAGGAACTGCCATACCACCTTCGTAACCAAGTGTTCTCATGCCATCCATAACTGCTGCGTATCCTGCAAGGTAACCAGCTTCTTCTTCCGCATACATTACACATGCTACGTTAGATTCTGTCTGGTATGTTGCATAATCTGCTGTATGTGGTTCGCCATCTAATAAGATGAATTTTACATCCGGATACATTATCTGTGCATTATATACTGCTACTTCAAATAAGTAACCCGGACAAATAACAACTTTTGCACCGCCGTCAACTGCAAGGCTGATTGCATTTAAATATCCTTCATCAGAAGCTTCTTCCGGTTTGTAGTACTGATGTGTAATATTGTTTGGTTCAGCATAAGCTACAACACCTTCCCATGAACCCTGGTTGAAAGACTTGTCATCAATATTACCTTTGTCTGTAATCAATGCGATTTCGTAACCAGCAGCAGCATTGCTGTTAGTTCCGGCTTCTGTGCCGTCAGCACTCGCATCATTGTTAGATGAACCACATGCAGCAAACATAGAAACTGCCATTGCAGCTGCTAACAATAAGCTCATTACTCTCTTTTTCATTTCTTTTCCTCCCAAAAAAATTATTTATACTTTGGGGCTTGTCCCAAAACTATAAATAGAATGCCCACAGGCATTCTATTTAAGCCGATAAGGGGACTCGAACCCCTGACCCACGCATTACGAATGCGTTGCTCTACCAACTGAGCCATATCGGCAAACAATTTGTTTGTCCAGTGATAACTTGTATCACTCTAAGTTATTATAACGTAAATACAAAAAAAAGCAATCAGTTTTTGATGTTTTTTTCTTAAAAAAAAATTAATTTGTTAAATTTTCCAAAAATAAAGCCTGATACCTTGTAATTTTATGCCTAATATGATACATTACCTACATACGGTTTTCCCATAGGCCGTATTCTAAATCAAATCATGAAAGCAGAAATTCCTGACAGAATAGGAGAATTTTCTTAATATGACTTATCAGGAATTTAAACAAAACACGATTCATGCTGTTTCAGGTGCTTTAGGCCCGGGCTTTTCAGTTGCTCTGCAGGACATTATCAAAAATAATGATACGCACTTAGATGGTCTGACCATTTTATCAGAACAAAGCAATATTTCACCAACTATTTATTTAAATTATTATTACGAACAGTATTTATGCGGAAAAAGCTTCTCTGCAATCTGTGATGATATTTTGCGTTCTTATCACAAAAATACTCCGAAAGAAAAAATTGATATTTCTTTTTTTACTGACTTTCAGAAAGTAAAAGAACATCTTATTTTTAAACTGGTGAATTATGAACGAAACCGCAGTCTTTTGGCAAAAGTGCCGCATGTACGTTATCTGGATCTGGCGATTGTATTTCACTGTCTGTTAGAGACACCGGACAGCGGCTATGCCACAATTCTGATTCATCATCAGCACTTGTCTTTCTGGAATATTTCGCAGCAGGAGCTGTTTGAGCTTGCTATGAAAAATACTCCGAGACTGCTGCATTATCATCTGCAGAATATGGCAGACATACTGACAAATTTATTTAATGAAGAAAATCCTGATTTACTGGACGAAAATTTAGGCCC
>CAYYZV010000192.1:0-4353 GCA_964476275.1 uncultured Roseburia sp. | reverse complement strand
ATAAACTGCCGGCTAATCTTGGATATTTGTATGAAAATTTAATTGCGCAGATGATTACAGCATCCGGGCGAGAATTGTATTATCATACGTGGGAGAAAGAAGAGAGCACACATTATTATGAAATTGACTTCCTGATATCTCAGGGAGCCAAAATATCTGCCATTGAAGTAAAATCTTCTGGAACAGGAAAGCATGAATCGTTGGTGGAATTTAGTAAGAAGTATTCGAAACATATCAAAGAGAGTTTTATTCTTTCACAAAAAGATATCAGTAAAGAAGGTGATATTAAATATATACCTATTTACTTGACTTCATTTTTGTGTAAATAGAAAGTACAGATATTCTAAACCAAAGGTATGAAGATCGTGGTGCTGATGCACTTCTTGGTGGAATGACTTTTGAAGCGGTAGATGAGGCTGAATGGCAGAGCCGAGAACCGATGTATATGCAGCATTAGATTATTATTTTGCTAAGTTAAATCAGGGTCGTCCATATATCCTAGCCGGCTGGAGAAGAATGCGGAAGGAAACAGGAATGGGGATATAATGCCGGAATTGGATTTAAAACAGTACATGCAATAGAAGAGCAGGCATTGTATAAAAAAGTGATTGAAACAGGAATCGAGAAGATATATTTTAATTGATTCTAATATAAAATCATTGACAACAAAGACCACAAGTAGTAGTCTTAATAAAAAGAGACTATCACTTGTGGTCTTTGTTGTATAAGGAGGAAATTTTATGGAGATTCAATTAGGCGTTATCGAAGCACGTTATGCAGATATGATATGGGAGCATGAACCGGTTACTTCATCAGAGTTAGTGAAAATGGCAACGGTAGAGTTTAACTGGAAACGTACTACTGCACATAATGTATTAAGGAGACTAATCGATAAAGGATTGTTCCAAAATGAAAACGGGTTGGTTACAGCTGTTATTTCCAGAGATGAATTTTATTCAAAACAGAGTAAACAATATGTAGAGGACACTTTTGCAGGTTCACTTCCTGCATTTATCGCAGCTTTTACACAAAACTCCAAGCTGACACAAGAAGAAGCCAAAGCAATTCGTAAAATGATTGATGAGGCGGAGGAGAAGTGAGTATGGGAGATATTTTCTTAAAGCTATTAAATATAAGTATTACAGCCGGCTGGCTGATTATAGCGGTATTATGCATTCGCTTTTTATTTAGGAAAATTCCCAAATGGATTACTTGTTTATTATGGAGTGTGGTGGCAATCAGACTGATTTTTCCCTTTTCTATAGAAAGTGAATTTAGCTTACAGCCAAGTGCTGAGCCAATTAAGTCCAGTACTATGGTAGAGGGGGAGATGGTGCCGTATGTGCCATCTATAGACAGCAGTTTTGATATTGTGGAGAATACAGTAAATCCTATATTGGCAGAAACCTTTGCTTACGAGGAGACAGAAAGTGCAGCACCACTGCAGGTGTTTATGGGAGTTGCAGGGAATGTCTGGCTGTGTGGGATGATAGGTCTTCTTCTTTTTGCAGTGACGAGTGTAATTAGGTTACGTTTATGTGTAAGAGAAGCTGTACGTTACAAAAAAAACATCTATATTTGCGATACAGTAACGTCACCGTTCATTTTAGGGATTATCAAGCCAAAGATTTATCTTTCTTCTGCTTTAAGCGGGAAGGAGATGGACTATATTGTTGCACATGAAAAAGCGCATCTTCGCAGATATGATCATTTATGGAAACCATTTGGCTACCTGCTTTTGTGCGTTTACTGGTTCAATCCGCTTTGTTGGACTGCTTATATTATGTTTTGCAGAGATATTGAACTTGCCTGTGATGAAAAAGTAATTAAAAATATGAGTTTTTGGGATAAGAAAGAGTATTCTAAAGTATTGTTGTCCTGCGCGACACAGAGACGTTTGATATCGGTATGCCCTTTGGCCTTTGGAGAAGTAGGAGTGAGAGAAAGAGTGAAATCCGTGCTGAATTATAAAAAGCCGGCATTTTGGATAACTGCACTGGCAATCGCAACATGTGTAATTGTTGCAATCTGTTTTTTAACAAATCCTTTAGTGGAGGATGCAGAATCAGAAAACATCATTTATGAAAAAGTTGTTGCAAGACTAGGAGATGAGGATACGTATGCATTTTTAGAAATGAATTATGAGAATATGGTTATGCTTACCTCGGATTTGGTTTATGACACAGGAACAGAGAAACAGGCAGCTCTTTATTGCGATATCTACTATTATGTCGATAAAGAAGCAAAGAAGCTGGGTACTATCATGAGTGATGGAACAGCATATCCAATCACTTTTACAGAGGATGGAATATTTGCTGCTTCCGGTCATAAGATAGAAAAATATGTAATTTCAGAAGAAGGAACCTTAGTTCTGGAAAAAGGTATCTATCAGCAGTTTGATGAAGCAGGAAATGTGAGATATACCAGTATGACGGGTGAGCAGGAAAGCGAGTCAACAGAACAGGAATACCAGGACATGGTAAATGAATATGGCAAAAGTCAGATTGTACATTTTTCCCATGGTGCAGAAGGTGCGGTAAATGAGTATCATGAAATGAAAACGGATTTCGATGTAAAAGAATCTGATATGGAGGATATACAAAGAGAGCTTGAACGTGTAGTCAGCAGTATCGGACTGGAAAATGCATTTCCTTGGAATAATACGGTGGATCTGAAAGAAAATGCGGATGCACTGATTAAAATGGCAGGCAGTGAGACGGGAAGATTTGAAATTTATGGTATCATGAGTGCCAAATATGGAACTTACGGACTTCTTTTGAATGACTGGATAGGTGGAGAAGAAAATTGGAACTTTGCTTATGTGCCTTGGTATTATTCGGGTTCTGCATCCGATCAACCTGTTTTAGAACCGGATGGAAAAGGAAAGTATGTATTTGCATATGTTTATCAAAAGGAAGATGATGTTTTGAAGTGGCATGAGTATGTTTTGGACTGCGGTTATGATACCGGACATATGGAACTTGTGATTCCAAAACAAGAGGAGAAACAAGAAATCATTCAGGATTTAGCATATTACATAGAGTTATCGGATTCAGATAGAAAATTTCAGAATATGCCTGAAAAACGAAAAGCAGAAATTCTTGCAGAATATGGAAATCTTTTAGACGAGTATGTTTTTATGGCAAGAGAAAGCACGGATGGTCAGACAGCATATATTGTTGGACATTATAATGGAGAAGTTACGAATAGCCCGTTATATAAAATGCAGGATATGGGTCATACCAGTGATAAACTTTATCAGATTTTTTACCTGGAAGAAAATTACGAGGCAATGGACAGGATTAAGGATGAGCAGGGTGTACAGGCAATTACAAATGAGGGGTATGTGATAGAGAATAGCTGGCTCTATCGTACAATGAACTCAGAATATATTTTCATTCAGCCAACAGATTCCAAACAGGAGTTATACGCTACCTTCAGTCTGTACATGAACCCTGCCAGAGGCCGCAGATATATTGAGGATGCTTTGGCACGCGGAATAGCGCTAAACGAAGTGGCGGAGCCATATCTTAGTATCTATATGATTTCCGAAGAATATGGTGAGATTACAGAACAAATTCCTTTAACTGGGGAAGAAGCAGCTGATATATTAGCAGAGGAGACGCAGAAACTTACAAATGGATATGGATTTGGTGCATCCTTGAGAATAAATGGAGAAGCGTATTATTATTCAGAAAACAAAGTGCCGCAATCTGTTTTGGATTTGGCAGTAGAAAAGTGTGGATGCCGGTTTGCAAGTCCTAAAAGCATTACGGCTTCCATAACAGAAGTGCGCTTTGACTGCAGTTGGATAGAGGAACCTTTATATCTTGAGGAAGTTCATTTTTCTCGATTGGAAGAAATTTTAAAGAGTGCAAAATTAACAGGTGTAGGCAATTGCGGATATGGAGCAAAACTGACACTTACATTGGAAAATGGGGAAACAGTGGCAGTATTTAAGGGTACGGACGATTGTGGTTCTTTGGTATTTGGCTCATGGGGAGGATATTCCATTAGCGATGAGGCGGATGATGAACTTTGGGAAATGTTCGGACTTAGTTCGGATGCTGATACAAGGCTGATTTCACAGGACGAATATGGAACAGAAACGGAAGAAGAAAAGAAAGAATATACCAAAAATCAGGGGGAAAATACAGAGACTCTTGATGAGAAAAATTCTGAAAGAATAATGCATTCAGAGGGCGTAACGGAAGAGTTCACTGAAAGCGAGAAAAAACAGGAAGAATACACCGAAAATTCGGGAGAGAATATAAAGAATCCTGTAGAAGCAACTACGATGGTGGATACTTCCAAAATTTCCGGTATTGTAGTGACAAACGGGAATACGGGAGA
>CAYYZV010000191.1:3069-4360 GCA_964476275.1 uncultured Roseburia sp. | reverse complement strand
GATTTTGATACGGCATATGATTGTCTTAAAGGTGAGATTGCAAAAGAATATCGCAGACATATTTTGAAATATGGCATTTGTTTTTTTAAAAAGGGTTGCTTGGTAAAGAAAGCGAATGAAAATATAATCTCGTAAGAAATTTTTGCATATAGTTTGCAAAATCAGAAAAAAGCGAGTAAAATAGAGTTGTTTGCTGTAACTGTTTAGTAGGTCTGTGCATTTTACTGCACAGACCGTGAGAATATGATTCAAGGGTGCAAAATCCCATTGCGAAGCAATTTTTAATGGATTTTGCAGCAACGTAGTTGCAGTTTGTTGAGTTTACGCCGCAGAGCGGCAGATTGAGAGGTTATTATGATAAAAATTGATATTATTTCCGGTTTCTTAGGAGCTGGCAAGACTACATTTATTAAAAAGATGTTGGACGAGGTTTTCACAGGAGAGAAAATTGTTTTAATTGAGAATGAATTTGGTGAAGTCGGTATTGATGGTGGCTTTTTAAAGGATGCGGGAATTGAGATTTCAGAAATGAATTCCGGCTGTATCTGCTGTTCGTTAGTAGGTGATTTTGGTAAGAATCTTCATGAAGTAATTGACAGATATCATCCGGACAGAATTTTGATTGAGCCTTCAGGTGTGGGAAAGCTGTCAGATGTTATGAAATCTGTTATTGATATTGAAAAAGAAGAAGATGTGAAATTGAATGGTTTGATTACGGTTGTGAATGCATTAAAAGCTACAAAGCAAATGAAGGCTTTTGGTGAATTTTTTAACAATCAGATCGAGCATGCTACAACAGTTGTATTAAGCAGGAGTCAGAAAGCTTCACCGGAGCAGTTGGAGCTTTGCGTAAAACAGATTCAGCAATTAAATTCCAAGGCTGCAATTATTACAACTCCATGGGATGAAATCAAGGGCGAGCAAATTTTAAAGGTTGTAGAGGGCCAGGATTCCTTAGAAGCAAAAATGATGGCAGAGGCACATGCACATCATCACCACGAAGAGCATCATCACGACCATGATGAAAACTGTACCTGCGGCTGTCATGACCACGAACATCACCATGAGCATGAAGAACACGGTCATGAGCATGAGCACCATCACGATCACGAAGAACACCATCATGAGCACGAGCATCACCATGAGCATGATGAGAATTGTACCTGTGGCTGTCATGACCACGATCACCATCACGATCATGAAGAACACCATCATGAGCACGCTCACCATCACGACCACGAAGAACACCATCATGAGCACGAGCATCACCATGAGCATGATGAGAATTGTA
>CAYYZV010000191.1:0-2969 GCA_964476275.1 uncultured Roseburia sp. | reverse complement strand
ATGAGCACGAGCATCACCATGAGCATGATGAGAATTGTACCTGTGGCTGTCATGATCATGAACACCATGGACATCATCATCACCATGCAGACGAGGTATTTACAAGCTGGGGCAAGGAGACACCTCACAAGTTTACAAGAGAAAAGATTGAGGAAATTCTTGTTGCATTTACAGAGACAGAGGATTACGGCGAAATTCTTCGTGCAAAGGGCATGGTAGAGGATATAAATGGTTCCTGGATTTATTTCGATATGGTTCCAGGTGAATATGAACTGCGTGAAGGCGAACCGGATTATACAGGAAGACTTTGTGTAATTGGTGTAGGCATCGACGAGCATAGATTAGAAGAATTATTTGAATTAGTATAAGGAGATTTAAGATGCAGGAAATACCAGTATATTTAGTTTCCGGTTTTATGGACAGCGGCAAGACCACTTTAATAGAAGATACTTTATATAATCAAGGATTTGCAGATGAAGGAAGAACACTTATCATTTGCTGCGAAGACGGAGATGTGGAGTATAATCAGGATGCATTAAAAAAGAACTTTATTACTTTAGTTATGATTGAAAACGAAGAGGATTTTACGACAGAGACTCTGATGAAACTCCAGGAAAAATACCAGCCAGAGCAGGTTTTTGTAGAGTATAACGGCACATGGGGCATGGATACAATTTTAGAGATGGCTCTTCCAAAATATTGGACAATTGTACAGTCTTTAGCGACTGTTGATTCAACAACATTTGAAATGTATTTAAACAATATGCGTGCTATGATTATGGAGCAGCTGTTTGCCGCAGATGTTGTAATTTTTAATCGTTGTGATGACAATACAGATAAAGGTAAATTCCGCCGTAATGTAAAGGCATTAAATCGTAAAGCACAGCTGGTTTACGAAAGAGAAGATGGTACACTGGATGAAAGACCTGAGGAACTGCCATTTGATATTTCGGCAGACCATCTTGAAATCAGTGATGCAGATTATGCAATCTGGTACATGGATTGTCAGGAAAATCCTAAGAAATACGAAGGAAAGACGGTTTCTTTCTTAGCTTTAGTTTATAATCCGGACAAGCTGAAAAAAGGAATTATGGTACCGGGACGTTTTGCTATGACTTGTTGTGTAGATGACATTACTTTTATCGGTTTTAAAGCCAAGTATGAAAAAGAACATGAAATTCCGCATAAATCATGGATTCAAATCAAAGCAGAAATCCGCGTGGAATTTGCAAGAGAATATAAGGGAAAAGGACCGGTTCTTTACCCTATTTCTGTGGAACCGGCAGAGAAACCTGCGACACAGGAAGACGAGTTAGTATATTTTTCCTAATTTGTTATTTAGCCCACGATTTTATTTTAAAATCGTGGGCTAAATAAACCTATTTCAGTTCCGGCCGGCTGGTATCAAGTACTTTAGAAACATCAAATAGGTCGGCCAGTGAATTTGGTCTGGTAATCATGTTGTAACCGTCTAAGTTGCAGCGGGTCTGGCGCACATAGGTATTTTTCACAGATACAAAAGGCTTTGTCCAAACGCCGCAGAAATAGCGGAGACCGATGCTTTCGAAGTAAGAGAGCTTATTGCTTGGATAATCAATTTCAGAGCCATATGGATAGATATAAATATCTGTTTCACCAACAATAGAACCAACATCAGATAACCAGCGGTTTGTATCGTTTACCAGATGGCTGTATGTAATTTTTTTCGCATCGCGGTGGCCGTAACCATGGATGGCAAAGAGCCAGCCGGTTTCTTTCAGGCGGTTTGCAACAGCTGTGGCATCTGCAATATCCTGTTCTAATGTAGGACTGTCGTTAATGTGTGTGTCATAACCCAGTGCGCCTTCATAACCGGTTAATGCTAAAATTCCTTTCGCGCCTCGTAAAGAAAAATCAGGATGTTCTTTTACGAAAGAGTCCAAAATTGGAGCAACGTCATAATCACCGATAGACTCTGTACCGTCTTCGGCAATATAAAGATTCTTCACATCCCCATTTTCATCGATTAGAAGTTTACGGGCAAAACCATCGTGCTCCATATATTCATAATAATTCACATCATCGACAGAGAGAACTAAAGGTTTCTTGCCTTTTGGAACAAGCGGAGCATTGGCTTTTAGCTTCACATTTCCATTTTCATCAACTTCTTCTCGCGCTAATTCATGAATATCAATCAGGACATAATCATTCGCATAGAGTTCTTCCAACATGGCCTTAAACTCGTCTACAGTGGTCATCCAGTAGTTGTAACCGTTTTCCATGTAGTCCCCGTCAAAAGCAAGGGAAGTATCTACAATGAGAGAATGAAAGAAAATATGGCGGACTGGCTCTTCATAAGGCTCAAAAGCAGTTAAAGCAGTATGATAGTCTTCAATTCTTTGTAAAACTTCAGGCTCATCTGAATACGCTTCCGGTACGTGTTCAAGAAGGGCGATTGCCTCTTCATAATAATATCCCAATGCCAACTCTTCAGCTTTATTGAGCACTGGACTTAAAGAAATCGTACGATTGACAGAATCGGATATTTGCGCAGAATAATCCGGCGATTGAGCGTGAAATACCGAAATATCTGCAGAAGCAGAAGAGCAGCCGCACATAGAGGCAGCTAATCCCAATAAAAGAAATCCGAAAACACATTTTATATGTAATCTTTTCATTATTAGTAACCATTCCTTTCCTATGTAGCTGTTATAGAACAAATACACCATTATTTGTGTAATAGCATTGTAGCACTGAATCAAAAAAATATGGTTACATTTATGTTACAAGAAATGAAAGAAATTCTTAACTTTTGCAAATAAGCAGAGGTTTTGAAATTACGTAGCAATTTCAAAACCTCTGTTTATCATTCCTTATTATCTATTATTAATAATCTTTGTTAATTCAACCGGATCAACGATTGTACCATCTTTGTATACACGCATATTTCCGGAAGCGATTTCGTCGATAAGGATTACTTCGTCATTGTT